>JAAEOA010000426.1 GCA_024223715.1 bacterium
CAGATTCTCTCCATCCACCTTAATGATAAGCGTTTCTTCATTTACCAAGACCCCTTTTTGTTAATTATCTTATTTTAAGAGCCCTATTGGTATGTAATCTGCAACAAAAGAGATATTATTTGTGCAGCTTCATCAGATTTGTTTAATATTTTTAGGAGAGTTTACAAATGAAAACCAATGCAAGAGCAGTTATTATCGGTGGCGGTGCCATTGGTGTCAGTGTTGCCTATCATCTGGCAAAATACGGTTGGAAAGATATTGTGCTTGTTGAAAAGCATGAATTAACATCTGGATCAACATGGATGGCTGCTGGAAATGTTTCTTTTTATCATTCCAGTTACTATTGTACCCAGGTAAACATGAAAAGCATTGAAATATTTAAACAGCTGGAAGAAGAAACCGGCCAGCCTGCTGGATGGCATACCACCGGATCCATCCGAACAGCAGACAACCAGGATCGAATGGACGAACTTGGATATTATTATTCAATGAACCGCTGCCTGGGTTTAGATGTTAATTATGTAACCCCCAGTGAAATGAAAGAGCTACACCCGCTGATGAATACAGACGGGTTGATGGGTGGCCTTTACTGGCCGGATGACGGGGATGTGGACCCCAACTCCATGACCCAGGCCATGGCAAAAGGTGCCAGAAAATATGGTGCAGAACTTAATCTGCATACCATGGTTACAGGCATTGAAGAAACACCTTCTGGAGAATGGCTGGTCAAAACAGATAAAGGTGATATCACCTGTGAATTTGTTGTTAATGCCGCAGGTCTCTGGGCCCCGGAAGTTTCTAAAATGGTAGGGCTTGAAATTCCCTCCATCGCCATTGCCCATACCCATATATTATATGAAACCATAAACCAGGTTGCAGACAGAGATAAAATGCTGCCACTGGTTCGTGACCCGGATAAATCGGTTTACCTGCGCCAGGAAATGGACAGCCTGATCCTGGGCATGTATGAAGCAAACGGCCAGCAATGGAAAAAAGACGGCGTACCCTGGGATTATGCACAGACTGAGCTGAACCCGGATATTGATAATATTGCCGATTGTATTGAAGCCGGCATGGAACGTTTTCCTGTCCTTGGCGATTCGGGATTCAAACATGTGACAGCAGGACCCATTACATACACTCCCAATGGAGATCCCCTGGTAGGACCTGCAGCACCTTTGAAAAACTTCTTCCAGGCATGCGGGTATAGCTTTGGTATTACCCAGGCTGGTGGAATTGGACATTATCTGGCCGGATGGATCATGAACGGTGAACCTGAAATTGATCTGTGGCACGTGGATTCCAGACGATTTGGCTCACATGCCAACTGGGCATATAACCATGAAAAAATTGCAGACACTTATCCGCGTCTGTATTCCACTTTCTTCCCCAATGAGTTTAGAAGTGCGGCAAGACCCAATAGAACCAGCCCGATATATGAACACCAGAAAGCTGCCAATGCGGTATTTGGTGATTACTATGGTTGGGAATGTCCCAATTATTTCCCACCCAAGGGAGAAGATGAATATGAAACTCCTTCTTGGAGACGATCCAATGCCTTCAAACATGTCGGTGCTGAATGTAAACATGCCATGGAAAAAGTCGGACTTATCGATTTAACCCGATTTGCCAAAACCAAAATTTCCGGCCCGGGTGCTCTGGCCTGGCTCAACAATATGACCTGCCAGAAAATACCAGCAAAAGATGGTGCGATTGCATTGTGCCCCATGCTGGACCACAACGGTAATTTTAAATCTGACATGACAGTAACACGGGTGAACGAGAATGAATTTTTCTGCGTCACGGCAAGTGTGGGTAAAAAACATGATCAGCACTGGATGCTGACCAACCTGCCGGCTGACGGATCTGTGGTGATGGAAGATCTGACATACAAAATGGGCTGCCTGATACTGGTTGGTCCTGACAGTCGCAAGGTGCTTGAAAAAATTGCATACAATGACGTGTCAAACGAAGCATTCAAATTTTCTACCAGCCAGGAAATATATGTGGGCAGATCCAAATGCCGAATCAATCGAATGAACTACGTGGGTGAGCTTGGATTTGAAATCTTTCATCCTGTAGAACAGCAACTGGCTCTTTTTGACAAGATCATGGAAGCCGGCAAAGCCTTTGATATTAAACTGATCGGTATGCACGCCATGGATTCCATGCGCCTTGAAAAAGGATATCTGGCCTGGAAGAGTGAGATGAATGTTCATCATACACCGCTTGAAACAAATGTGGCCTGGACCGTTAAACTGGACAAAGACTTTATCGGGAAAAAAGGCATCCTGGCACAAAAAGAGGCCGGTGTTCCCCTCAAACTTGTCTGCCTGGTTGTAGATGCTGAAGATTCTGATCCCTGGGGATATAATCCCATTTTAAAAGATGATCAGAAAATTGGTATGACATCATCAGGCGGTTATGGTCACAGGACCGAAAAAAGTATTGCTCTTGGGTATGTGACACCTGAATATGCTGTTGCAGGAACAACTCTGGATGTTGAAATACTGGGTAAAAAACAAAGTGCCCAGGTTGTGAGCATGCCATTGTATGATCCAAAGAACGAAAGAATGAAAAGCTAAAAATAAGGATAAGGCAAATGAAAATTTTTGTATGCGTAAAACATGTGCCAGATACGGCTGCAACCATAAAGTTATCCGGAGATGTCGAATTTGAAGATTCAGACATTAAATTTGTATCCAATCCATATGACGAATATGGCATAGAAGAAGCGGTAAGCCTGGTTGAAAAACAAGGCGGCGAAGTCGTGATTGTCACGATTGGAAAAGCTGCTGCAACTGCTAC
>JAAEOA010000427.1 GCA_024223715.1 bacterium
TGGTGGCTGGTGGCTGGTGGCAGGTGGCTGGTGGCTGGTGGCTGGAGGCTGGTGATGCAAGTTCGCGTTTCTTCTGTTATTGTCAAGCAATTTTGGGTCCCGCGACTATTCTTTAACTTATTATTTTTTAGATATTTAAACCATTTTCACCCTTGCGTTTTCGTGGTTTTTTCGTATCTTATGTACATCCTCCCAAGGCACCCAAATTAAGGATAATTTCATGAATAGTTTACCCAAATACCATCCAGGCCAACCTGCAAAAAAAGTCGATCACCATTTAAAAGCGGCGCTCAAAGTCAAAGAAACGGCACATCAGTGCTCTTTAGATTGGTTTGGGGAAATCTATAATCGAAAACTATTTAGAGATCTGGGTTTTAGCACCGTGAACCAATATGCCAGACAGGAACTTGGTTTCAGTAATTCAAAAATCGGTCATTATATTACGCTGACCAAAAAGCTGGAAAAGCTTCCTGAGTTGAAAAAGTCCCTCAGTAAAGGTGATTTGGGATATACCCTGGGCCGGGTATTGGTTGATGTTGCAGATGAAACCAACGAAAAACAATGGTTGGATTTTGCGAAGAAAAATTCCCGGCGCAAGGTGGAAAATGAAGTAAAAAAGGCAAAGGGGGAAGCTAAGAATATTGCCAAAGGGCAGCCTTCATTTTTTCCAAGACCAAAAAAGAACATTCCACCCGTTGTTTTGCCTGTGAAAGTCAATTTTGAAATGACTCCGACTCAGTTCGCCCGGTATGAAAAGTTGTGGGAGCAAGTCCGGAAAAATCGTAACGTTTCCTATGAAAAAGTTGAAGCGATTTTGGAAATTATGGAAGGATTTCTGGAGTCCGATACGGAAGGAAAAATCGCTCCCCGGGGAGCGATTTGCGCACCTTCAACTCAGATTCACATTCATCATTGTCCGCAGTGCGAATCCTCTAAAGTCCAGTCCAGTAAAGGAGAATTGGAAGTCAGCGAGGCTGACTATGAACAGGCTCTGTGTGATTGCCAGATTGAAGTTTCAGATTGTGGGGATGTAAAAACAAACACTCAAACCAGGCGAAATAAAACCTCAATTCCACCAGCCACTCGCCGCCGTGTTTTGGCCAATGCCCGGCACAAATGCGAAACTCCTGGTTGCAGCAATACGCGGTTCCTGGAAATCCATCACACCGTTCCCAGAAAAAATGGCGGTACCAACGACCCTGAAAATCTAAAATGCCTCTGTTCTTCCTGTCACAGCTTCATTCACGCGAAAGGTTTCATGGTTCGGGAATCATCAGAAAAATATTTTTGGACGGAACAGAAAACAAAACCCAATAAACTTATTTCAACAAATCGAATGCCCGTTGCCAGTCACCGTCGGTAGTCACTTTCCAGTTCAATTGTTCACCGGAAATTACTTCTGGATCAAGACCCCGGGCTGCCACAAGGGAACCGTCATCGGTAAAAACCAGGTCGTTGGCAGCTGCCCATTGATGGGCCTGGTATAATAATTCCCAGCGAAAGACCTGGGGAGTTTGCACCGCCACCAGTTCATTACGATTCAAATATTTACCAGCCGATTGCCCCTGAGGCTGTTGAAGAATAGTATCGGCAACGGGAATGCCTGGGACTGCGGCTCCTTTATCCAGGGCCCCTTTGACCAGTTTTTCCAGCAAATTTAACGATGCAAACGGACGCGCGGCATCGTGAACGGCAACCAGGTCTTCGGGTTGTGTGGTTCCGCCCAAAGCCAATGCCTGCAATGCGTTGAAAGTGCTTGCGGTACGAGTCAGGCCGGGTGCAACTCTTTGGGTCGGACACCCATAGCTTGAAATTTCATCAAAAAAACTGCGGACCTCAGGGTCCCAGCCATCAGCAGCAGTCACTGCAATTGAACCGAGGGTGCACAATGTATTTGGCAATTTCAGGAACTGCTTCAGGCTGACACCAAACAAAATGCCCTTGCCCGTGGAACGAAACTGTTTGGGAATATCTCCTCCGGCGCGCATGCCTTTGCCACCTGCCAGTTGGACTATATGCAGCTTTCTTTTGGAAACGATCATATCAACCTTCCTGATGAGCTTGGTCAAAAGCCCCCGGGTGAACCGCAAGAGCCACCGCTTCTTCAACACTCGAAACGGTTATCAGTTGCATTTTCAAACCTTTTAGTCGGGGATTGACTTTTCCGCCAGGGTTGGGATTGGCCATGACTGCCCGCCGAAAACCATGCCGGCCAGCTTCGCGCAGACGAGACTCCAGGTCGGCTACGCCCCGCACTTCTCCGGTCAGGCCTACTTCGCCGAGAACCAGAGTGTCCAACGGAATTGGTTTTTCACGGAGAGAAGAAGCCAATGCAGCCATGATAGCCAAATCGGCACCAGGATCATCTATGCGTCCGCCGCCGGCCACTTTAACGAAGACATCGCATCCGCCTAAATCCAGCCCCGCTCGTTTTTCCAAAATTGCCGACAAAAGGGCTACACGTTTGTTATCAACCCCTTGAACCACTCGTTGCGGAGTACCATAACGGGAAGGAGAGACCAGAGCTTGAACTTCCACAAGGAAAGTTCGTGAGCCATTTTTTACAGCACAAACCGAAGAACCAGGTTCTTTGCCCCCACGACCGCTGAGAAATAAAACACCGGCCTGATCCACAGGAAAAAGACCATCGCCACGCATTTCCATGACTGCCAGCTCACCAGTAGTTCCAAAACGGTTTTTCACCGCGCGCACCATGCGAATGGGGCCCCCACCACTGCCTTCGAAATACAACACGGTATCGACCATGTGTTCAAGAAGTTTGGGGCCAGCCAAGTCGCCACTTTTGGTAACATGGCCCACAAGGAAAACAGGACAAGCGGTTCGGCGGGCAAAATCGGCGAGCACTCCCCCGCAATATTTGATTTGAGTGGGGCTGCCGGGGTACGAGTCTACCTGTTCGCTGTGCAGGGTTTGAATGCTGTCGGCAATGATGATGGTTTTTTGATCCGGTTTGGTAGCCTGGTCAGAGTCATTCCCTGGAATATCATGCTGTGTATCGTTCAGTGTATTGTGTAAAGTCTCCAAAAGAGTTTCCAAATGCACTTCGGGCAGAATAAGAAAACCATCTTCTGTTTCGGGTACAAAACCAAGGCGTTCGGCCCGCATACGAATCTGGGCAGGAGATTCTTCCCCGGCCACATAAATAACCCGCAGGCCTTTTCGCACCCACCACAGAGCCAATCCCGTCAACAAGGTTGACTTACCCACACCAGGCTCTCCGCCGAGCATGACCACCGAGCCTTCCACCAAACCGCCACCCAAAACCCGTGCCACTTCAGTTGGCTCCACAGGTAAACGATTGGTTTCTGCTGATGAGATTTTGGATAGGGGCACCGGCTTCAGTTTTCCGTCCGGGCCTACAGCTTCAGGCCAGGCGCCAGCTGTTTTGTTGGCAAAGCCAACCGGCCCGCGCTCCCGCTCTGGGGACTTAAAACCCCGGGAACCTTTTTTGGCCGAGGTGGAAGTTACCGTCATTTCCTTAAAAGTATTCCAGGAACCGCAACCCGGACATTTGCCGGCCCAGCGCAACTCTTCGTGTCCGCAATCGGTACAAAAAAAACGGGTACTATTCTTGGCCATAATTTCCTTCCGTGGCTGGGCCGGCAAAATTTGCTGTGGCATTCCCTGTTGGAACTATGCCACAGCAAAGACCAGACCATAGCCACAAATACTATCGGTCTTCCCGTTGGGGATTGGCACTCTCCTGGACAGCAGCTTCAACCATCAGTTCAATGGCTTTGTCGAGCTGAGGGTCGCGTTTGTGCATGCGGTCGGCGGCCGTCAGGTCCACTACATAGTCGGGAATGCATCCTTCAAGTTCGTGCACACCTTCCTGGTTTTTGTGGTTGCGTTCAGGGTTGTTTTTATCGCCCCAAACATACCATCCCCGGAAAGGAAGACGAGTATAGCCGCTGTACCGGTTTCCAAAACCACCGGTACTAATAACGTTGCCGCCAGTTTCCATGCCCACTACCGGACCGCGGTCAATGGTCTTAATGGCGTGACTGAAAATTTCAGCATTGGAATAGCTGCCCTGGTTGCAAATAACTGCAATGGGTTTACTCCACCGGAAAAACGGTTGCCGCTCAGTTTGCGGATAACCAATTTCACCGTTGCGAGGTAATGTGTAGGCGTGTACCGGCTGAGTCAGGATGGTCAGCAAAAGGTCGGTGGTCCAGCCACCACCATTGTTGCGCACATCAATTATCAGAGCGTCTTTGCCATCAGCGGCGGCAAATAAATTTTGTTCGAAACGTTCCACATTGGCAAAGCCCATGCCCTGAATGTGCACGTACCCTACGTGGTCATCTGATTTTTCTTCAGTATATGAACGTTTCGATTTTTCCATCGTCCGGTAGTTCAAATTCCAGATTTGTCGGGAAGTAGTCGGGACCACTTCAAATTCCAGGTCATCGCCATCACGGTTGACGGTTATGTAAGTAGGCAAATTGGCACGGGTTTCCAGAGCGGCAAACAAATTCTCGCCCGAGGACACTGATTGACCGTCTACCGTTGTTAAAATATCGCCCACTTCAAGTTGGCTCAGGAATTTATCGCAAGGACCATGTTCAAGCACACGGTCAATTTGCAGGCCACCATCGGCAGGAGTGTATTCCAGACCGAGATAACCGTCGGTGCCGTAATTTCCAATACGATCCCACCGAGGATAAAACCCCATGTGGGAAGCATTCACTTCGCCCAGCATGAAATTCACCACATCGGCAAAGTCCCGGTCGTGGCTCACCGAAACAACCCAGGAGCCGTACTTCTCACGCAGGGCGGGCCAGTCCAGACCATGCATGTTTTCATCGTAGAAACGATCGCGAATGGTGCGCCAGGCCTCGTCCAGAACCTGCAGGCGAACGGCGGGACGATCAATGGTCAGACGGGCTTCAAAGTCCGTGGTTTTAACTTCGCCCCCACCGGAACCCACTGTCGATGGCTTGCCGTTTTTCAGGAAGGTGAAGTTTTTGCCTTCGCTGTCCATGGCAATATTTTGCGGGGCCGTTCCATTTTTGGTGACGTTTTCACGCTCTTGACCAAACCGGTCCACACTGAACAAATCGGTATCGCCATCCACTGTTGCCGTGAAATAAATACGGTCGCCCTTGGGGTCAATGCCGCGAGGGTTTTCGCTGCCCTTGAGCCGGGTCAGACGACGGGAGCGCAAATAAATATCATCGAAGTCAATGGTCATGGTGAATTCGGGAGTTTCATCCTTGGTTAATTCTGCCAGGTCATCTTCGGAATCATCATCGGCAGGTTCTTCTTCAGGTTCGTCTTTCGTCGCTTTGTCGCGGGTTTTTTCCCAGATTTTCCAGTCTTCTCTGGAGCGCTCGTGCAACTCTTCGGTCAAATACATGAAATAAACATCGAAGTCCACTTCGGCAGGTGACGAACTGTGGCGGTTGGTATTCCAGGCCAGCATGGAACCGTCGGCACTGAAGACTGGATTGTCGTCATAGTCGGGATGACGGGTCACATTTATGGCTTCCCCCCCGGTGGCAGGCATCAACATAATATCGCTGTTGAAATTGCCGTCGTAGCTCACCACTGCGATCCAGTTTCCATCTGGAGACCAGACATATTCTGACAAATACCAATGGTCATAAAGTAGTGTATTGTTTTTGCCATCGGCATCGATAACCCGCAAATCGCCGTCGCCTTCTTCGAACAGAATTCGGTCTCCGGATGGAGACCAGCTTGGGCCACGGGTGGGCAGAGTATCTGGTGACAGGCGCTCAATGCGATGGGCCCGGGCCAGACGCAAATTACTTTCGTTTTCATCGTCTGAAACCAGAAGGCAGATTTCATCTTCACCAAACCGGTCGGTGACAAAAGCCAGAGTATCGTTTGAACCGGGACGGAAGCTGATATCTGTTTCAAGCCAAGGGCCGGGCACGGCAACAGTGGCTCTTCCTCCGAGCTCACGGTTTACCAAAACAATTTCACCTTCCACAATGAGGGCAAATTCTTCGCCGTCACTGCTGGTGGCCAATTCGGTGGCATCGGCGGTTTTGTTGGCAATAATGACCGGGTTCTCAATGGAATCGGCAGCTACCTGAATGCTTAGCGGGCGAGCCTGACCATCAGATAAATTCACCAGGAAAAGACCGGTTCCCGATTCAACCACCAGTGTTTTTCCACCATTGCCAATCCCGGCCCAACGCACGGCATCTTCGGCAAAATTTGTCACGGCTTTTTGGCCGCTGCCGTCACTGTTCATGGTAAATACGTTGGGGACTTTGCTATCGTTTTGATCGCCAATCCAATAAACCTGACCGTCGTCTGAAACCATGGGTTTGCGGTCAAAACCACGGTTATTGGTCAAACGAACCGGATCATTTCCGGCTGACCATGAAAACAGTTCCCGTTGGTACGAACCCCGGTAATAAAGACGGTGTTCTTTGACCCGACCTTCGGCAATTACAAAAGTTTTTCCATCGTGGGTAGCCACTTCGTCGCCAAAAATATCGACCAGGCGAGTGGGGCTGCCACCGCTGGTGGGAATTTGCATAATTTGCGGGCCCATGGGAAAGTCGAAAAGACGCCGGGAAGCGAAATAAAGAGTTTTTCCATCGGGTGAAAAGGCGCCCGGCTGTTCGGAAGATGCAGCAAAGGTGATCCTGCGGGGAGCCCCTCCTTGCACAGGCATGATGTAAATATCGTCATCGCCATAGCGATTGGAGGCAAATGCCAGTTCGCTGCCATCGGGACTGAAGATAGCCCGGCTGTCGTAAGCTTCGTGGGCAGTCAGGCGATGAGCCTGGCCACCATCGCTGGAAACGCTCCACAAGTCGCCCTGAAAGGAAAAGACCACGGTCTGGCCATCCGGGCTAAGGGCTGGAAAACGGGGCATAAAAACTTCTGCAGAATGGGCTACCGAAGCGGCAAGCAGAAGAACGGGCAGAATGATTTGAAAACAGCGTCGCATGGATTTCTCCGTTGGGGAAGCCAGAGTATCAGATTGTTATCGAAGTCGGGTATTTTAAAGTAACATTGACTGGGCTTTTCGGCTATAGATAAGGGACAAATACATTAAAAAAAACCGGCCACTTTCCTTGAGGGAAGATGGCCGGTCAATAGAACAAATGAATAAACTAGCGCACCAGGAGCATTTTCCGTTCCTGAATATCAGCACCACTTTCAAGACGATACAAATAAACACCACTACTTACCGAGCGACCACCATCGTCACGACCATCCCAGCGCACGGTGTGCCGGCCGGCCACCATTTCTTCGCTGATCAGGTGCCGGACAAGATGCCCACGCAGGTTAAAAATCCCCAGCCGAACCGAACCGTTGTGAGCCAGATCGAATGAAATTTTGGTCATGGGATTAAACGGGTTGGGTACATTGGGGTTCAATCGGGTCACAGCAGGAAGAGCTTCGCCATCAACACCGGAGACTGTTCCGGGAATAGTAAAGTTTATACCCCAGCTGACAAGCGTACCGGTGTCTGACCCCGCATGATCGGCAATGGCCAGAACCCAGGTGCCTGAATTACTGATTCCAATGTAGTCATTCAGACTTCCGGGGCCATCGACGGTCAAAGTCATGGGCCAGTTGCCAATGATATCATTTGCACTGCCGCCACTGCGATCATGCAAATTGACAATCTGGCCGGTGGGGCTGATCAGTTGCACCGACAAATCGCCGATGTAAGTATGCTCAATATCGATATCCACCGTCACATCTGAGATGATACCCGCTTCATTCTCAGGAACGACAATAGTGCTGGAAATTCCGTTGCTGGAATTATCGGGAATGGGCAGGTTGGGACTGGTTGAATATTCCACCTGAATCACGGGCATCAGGTTGACATTAATGCCGGTCATATTGGTGCCATCATCCAGATCCACATCTACAATTATGGTTCCCCATTCAGCCTTGCTGAACTGAAGGCTGTACAGCCCTTCATAAAGATTGTCCAGAGTATAACTGCCATCATATTCGGTCAGAGTGCTGGCACCGGCACCGTTGGAAACCAGGACACCGGAATTATCCATTTCACCAACCAGGTTAACTGTTCCGGAAATGGAAGACGTCGGGGCCGGCTCGGCAGCTAAAAGATAGGCCGCCGCGTTCAGTGTCAAATCTTTGCCTGCGGTGCCATCAATGGCTTCCACGTTGAAAGCAAAGTACACAATCTGGGCCGACTGAGGGGCCGAGTTGTTGTCGTGAACCAGAATGCCGGCATCGCCCGACATGGCTGCAGGACTCATTATCACATAAGCATCAGATGTCGCCTCAACAGCATCCTGATCGCCATATCCGTCGTAAGTCATGGTCACGGTGGGATCAATCATTACCGGTACATTCAGCAGAGGGTGATTTTCATAACCTTGATCCACATGCAGATCGCCCGAGTTATCACTGTCCCATGATTCTCCATGCAAGACGTGCTGCGCAAAGTCGGGATAACCAGGATTGGACAAAGCATCGTATCCAATTTCGCCACCTTCGATGAGCAATTTGCCACCGCTGGTTGCCCAATCCTGAAGGGCTTGGCGAGTGGTTTCTTTGTCCACCGGAACCGCATTGTCACCAGCGGAAAGAATAACCAACTGGTAACTGAGGAAATCTTCCAAGGTCGCCTGGTCGGCAATCATTACATCGGCCACATAACCGGCATCGGTCAGCCAGGTGGCTATGGTTGCAGCGCTGGATTTGCCATCGTTGCGCCCTTCCACAGGCTGTTTATTTTTGTTGGTTTTCTCATCGGCCCTGGCTGCTGCTGTGTCGTCAAGAACCAAGACAACACCAAGAGCATCCATGATGATAAACGCATGAGGACCACTGGTGTTTTCATTGGGAATGTTTGCCAGGTCATAAGCGGTGATGCTGTAAGTCAGACTATCGCCGACCTGCAGAGCCACAGCGTCGACAGGAAAGACCAAGGAGTAGGCATCGTTGCTATCATCAGTCAAAACATAAGGCCCCATAACAGGCCCGCCGTTCAGCTGATAAGTCATTTCAACCCGGTCCAGACCCAGGTTGTCGCTGGCAGTGCAATACAAGGTGGGCGGCCAGGCAATGAGTGCCTGATCGCTCAAAGCATTGTGCAATAACTCAGGCAACGTAACATCCGGTCCCACATTGAAAGAGAAATAATTCTCTGGGGCCAGAGCAGGCAGAACCGTTTGCACACCATTTGTGCTTAGGGCGGACAAGTAATAATCGACGGTGGTGCCGGCTGCCTGGCCGGGAATGTCTGCTGAATAAGTATCAGGCTCTCCGGTGGCAGTCATCGCTTGTTGTTGCCATAAGCCTGAGTCAATTCGGTAAGAAAGAGTGACCGTATCAAGCCCTTCCCGGTCGGTAACCAGAGCAGATACGCTGTAAGGAGTTCCGGTACTTTCTGAATCGCCAAGAGGAGCATGATCCAAATTGGGACCAAAATATTGAACGGCTTCAAAGGCGTTGATAATTCCCCAACCAAAATCGTTGTTGGGACTATCGGCCATGCTGGCGGTTTCGCGCAGAGCTTCACGAACCTGCGCTGGTGTCAGGTTCGGAGCGCGGGAAAGAATCAATGCTGCAACACCACTGGTTAACGGGCAGCTGAAGCTGGTTCCGGAGGCGGTACGATAGCCATTGTCGTCACTCGGATCGGCAACGGTATTGCTGACACCCAAAGCCGATACATCGGGTTTGATGCGGCCGTCATAAGACGGTCCAGGTGATGAAAAAGAACTGATATTATCGGATGAATCCACTGCACCAACTGTGATGACATCAAAACCATCGGCGGGGGCAATGATATGATTCCAGCTGGAATTCCGCTCGTTACCTGCACTGTTGATCACAATAATACCACGCGCCACAGCCAGGTCAGCAGCCAGGGTGGTTACGGCAGTATTGCCGTCCATGTCACTGAAATCGTACCAGTCGAGATAACCCAGGGACGATGAAACGATGTCCACACCAAAAGTTTCAACCCATTCCAGACCGGCAACCCACTGGTCTTCTTCAATGGGAATTTCCTGAGAAACGTCTTCGGTTTTGGCTAATACAACCGAGGCACCAAAAGCAGGGGCCACTAATTCACCGGGCATGTTGCCAGTCACTGTTGACATGGTCATTGTACCGTGGTCACGACTGTTGCCGGGATCGCCAGGTTCGTTGTCCACGTTTTCATCGTCGTTGACAAAGTCATAAGTGCCAAGGACGGGAGTATTGATAAGGGCTTCGTGAGTAAAGTGGAAACCGGAGTCGAGCATGCCTACGATAACCCCGCTGCCGTCGATTCCCATTTCGTGAACAGCGGGCACACCAGCTTGTACCATGGCAGCCAGGTTTCCGCCGTAATCGATGGTCCAATTGGGAGATTTGTCAGAATTTTTGTCGGCATCGTTTGATGAATCTTCAATAACCGGTTCGGATGAAGGAATGGGGCGATGCTGAAAGCGGGCCACCAGATCGGTTTTGCGTACAAAATTCAGGTTCAGCATTTGGTTGATCTGCGAGTCAGTCATTTGAAAACTGGCCGCGTTTAACCAACGGCTTTCCCGACGAAAAATAGCGCCGGTATTTTTTACCGCTTCCAGATAACTGGGATGCACGGGCAAATCGCCCACGTTAACCAGACGTTCACCAGCAGCGGTGACTTTGCCACGACGCCAGGCCGCCCGTTCAGTCAAATTATCTTCAGCCAAATCCAGCGCGGCTTCCAATTCGAGTCCGGAAAAACCCTTGTCCTGGAAAAAGACCCAGACCGTCAGGCTGCCATCGCTGTTGCGCCAGGAAAAATCGTTGGCCCCCATTGCAGCAGAAAGGCGTTCGCTGGTAACAGGTTGATTGGCCGCCGCAGAGAATGTTGCGATCAGCAGAAGCAGGCAAAGAGCGAATAGGCGCAAAAAGCGAGGCTGGAACATTTATTTCTCCTGAAAAGCTGAGACCGAAAGCACGGAAAGCGGGGCGATGAGATATTAACAGTATAATTATAACATAAAATGCCCTTTCCAGGGAATTGGAAAGGGCATTATTTGATCAATAAAAAGAGACAATTAATGCAATGGAGCCCCAGGATTTGAAGAATCGTCCCCATGCGGACCTTCATCCAGGGAAATGAGTCCCATTTTCACCAATTCACCGTGTAACCACATTTGGGCTGCGGGGTTATGTTCCCATGCTTCGCCAATAATCTGTACGGTCACTTCAGCCTCCTGCGGGCTGCCAATGGTCACTTTCACAGGATTTTCTTCACTGCTTTCACCCATTCCAAGCAAATGGGGCGCCACATGCGGATTCACCGTCATTGCGTTCTGCAGGCTGTCTTCAGCAGCTTCCATATCTCCGGACAAAAGGGCCACCAGCACCCAGCCCCATTGGAAGATAGCACTTTCATCGTCATATTCTTCCAGCAGATCCCAGGACCGTTGCACTTCACCCATGGCCAGATAACAACCCAGTAATAACACACTGTTGCCTTCGTGGTCTTCCGGATCCAGATCCAGCAAATTAACATAGTGCTCAATGGCATCGAACCGGCGTCCAACGGTCCACAAAACTTCAGCTAGTTGTTTGATGGCACGCAGATAAGGACGAGCCTCCACCATGGGCCAAAAAGCACCCATAAATTCGGAAAAGAAATCTTCACCCAAGCGGTTTTCACCACATGTGGCCGCATGTTCCAGAGCATCGATAAGCTGAGCGGCGTTCTCGCTCTCCAGAAAGGCCCGAATGGACAGTGCGTCCACGCAATCGGCATCCACTTCGAGGGCTTTTTGGGTCAACTTGTCGGCGAGGTCCTGATCGGCGCTTTCAAAAGCCTGATACGCCAGCTCCTGAGCCAATTCCTGAGGATGTTCTTTTAATGCTTTCAGCCGGTCATCATCCATATCGCCATCAATGAATTTGTGCATTTGTTCACGAAATTCAGCCTCGCTGGTGAAATCTTCCTCTTCAAAACTCCGTCGGGTATCGCGCATAAGGCGTTCAATAATGAATGGAGATTCAGGAATATTGGGCGTTTCGCTCATTTAAAGCCGTCCTTTGGGGAAAAAAACCCGTTCAGTGGTCCATTCCACCGTTTTGGCAGGGAAATTGCAGATCCAGTATGACCATGCTAAGCATTGTTTGCTCCGCAGTCAAAGAATCGTTGTCTGGTTCGTGGTTAAACCCTATGATCATGGCCTGTTGGATCATCAATTTCGTAGGCGGAAAAGGACAGGGAAGACATGGGGAATTCACTGAAAATTGGCTTGGCCCTTGGCAGCGGCGGGGCCCGCGGTTTAGCTCATGCAGGAGTATTGCAAGCTCTGGCTGAATCGGGAATCGAGGCCGATTTTGTCTCGGGAACCAGCATGGGTTCCATTGTGGGCGGGCTTTATGCTCTGGACCCGGATCCGGCCATGGTTTGGGAACGTTTGAGTATGTATGTCGGCAACGAAGATTTTGCCTCTTACTGGACTCCGTTTCTTCCCCGGGACGAAAACAACAATCGCGACCCACAACAACGCCTGGTCGATGTTTTCGATTTCATGCAACGCAAACTCATTGCCGTCAAAACCGTCACCAAATCATATATGCAGAGTGAAGAAAAACTGCGCGACCCCTTGATCCAACTCTTTGGTCAGCTTTCTTTTTCTGATTTAAAAATCCCTCTGTCTACTGTAGCCCTTGATTTGGTTTCCGGTGAAAGTGTGATTTACCGAGAAGGCTCGGTGGTGGAAGGTGTTTACGCCAGCAGTGCCATTCCTTCGGTTTTTCCACCGCTAAAAGGCGAGAACAGCATGATTGTCGATGGCGGCGGACCCTACCGCGTGCCTATTGAAGCCTGCCAGGAAATGGGTGCCAAATTTATTATTGCCGTAGATATTCCCGCCTTTGAAGAGACAAGTTTTTCAACAGGGTTGGACATGATTTTGCGCAGCAACGCCATTGCCAGACGCCGTTTGAATCGCCTGGTTTGCGCCCAGGCCGATTTTGTTATTCGTCCCAATGTGACTGAATTTCACTGGGCAGATTTTGGTGCTGGTGAAGCTTGTCGTGCTCGTGGTTACAAAGCGGCCATGGATTCCATGGATGAACTTTTAAAGCTCATGCGCTGGCGCCGCAGTTTGCCGTTCAAGGCAAAAATGGCTACCCGGAAATTATTGCGGATGGATTGATCAGTATCCGATAGAAATTGTCACGGCCCCAAAATGATCGGCTGCGTCCTGCCCTTTGAATTCTTTGCTGCGCATGACGTAATTAGCCGCCAGCCGAACCTGATAAAGGGACACAGCCCAGCCAAACCAGGCATCGGCCACATATGGTTCTTTGTCCACGCTGTGACTGGAACCGAAAGTATTGCCATCCAGGAAAATATTCTGCAACATTACCCGGCCTTCAATTCCCGCAAAAAAATACCAGGTCAGGCCTCCGTGCCTTCCAAAAGCCCGTGAACCTGGCGGGCCGGGACGCAGACGGGGAGGACCAAAACCTCCTGCCAGGCCCTGACCGAAACGGATATTTGCACCCATGGCTCCGTAGGTAAAAACATTCCCCAGAGCCACATCAAAATGAGGCGCGGGGTCTATTTCCAAATTCCAAAATCCAAGGTCTACGATGTTGCGCCAGCGGCGTTCAAAACCGATAAGCAGAGCCAGTTCATCGTGCAGCTGATTATCCCAGCCCTGAGGATCGGGTGAGTCAATCAGGTCATGGAATTTCCCCTGTAACCACTGGCCGCCTGCTGAGGGGCCTACAACTCCCAGAGAGAGTTCCAAAACATTCATAGCCGTTTCGTCGCACCCGATGAGAGTCATGTCGCCGTGCAGCCAGCCCGCATATGGGCGGTCATCGATTACCAGGTCTGACGATTCGATATCTTCAGGTGTGTAAAGATTTTGTCCCACGGCCAGTTTTGAATAGATTGTGAAATGCCGATTGAAGAAGATACTGCGGCGGGCCCAACTCGCAAGGGAACAGGGAACTTGCCCGGATGCCGATTGCCAGGACAACTGCAGACCGTTTGTGTAATGCTGGTCTGAATCGTCCAGCCCAAGGACGTCGTTTTCGAATTGCAGAGAAAAAGCAGGACCCGATTCCTGGGCTGAGTAAGTTGAACCAGCAACCATTAACACCAAAAGCAGAACCCAAAAGCCATGTTGCCATCCGCACACCGGCGGTGTTATTTTTAAGTTGTAAAAATGATTGGATAACAAACTTGTTTACTCCGGAGATTATGATGCAAAATCTGACTGTGCCAGCCCTTTTGATTCTTGTTATTTGCGCCCTGGGAGACCAAAGCCAGGCCCTGGCTGAAGATAACACAGTGAACACGGAAACAGTCAACCCCAATAGTGCTTCCCACTATTTGCGTCTGGGCTTCCAATACGGGTCCGTTTTGCAAACCAACGGTTTTGTTGAGGGCGAAAATAATACTGGCGAGCCCATCAAAAAATATCAATCCCTTTGTCTGGATTTTGGCTGGCAAACCGACGGCAGCAAAGATTGGCATCATCTGTACAACTTCCCGTCTTTTGGTGTGGGAATTTATGGGGCTGATTATCCTGATACGGACGAACTTGGCCACCCCACCAGCATTTACGGTTTTTTTGCCTGGCCTGTTGTTCGCCACCAGCACTGGAACCTGAATTTTGACCTGGCATTTGGTTTGACCGATAATTGGAAGCCCTACGACCCAGTCAATAACCCCAACAACATTGCTATTGGCATGGGACGCTCGGTTCACATTCAAAGTGGGCTGAGCGCTGAATACAAGGTGGCTAAACAATGGTCCCTGATTGGTGGCCTGACCTACACCCACTTTTCCAATGGCGGCACGCAGCGCCCCAATCATGGATTAAATAATTTTGGACCGGTGGTTTATCTGCAACACAATCTTGAAGATCAGGGGCCCGTGCCCCTCAGACGTCATATTGAAGGTTACGACCCACAGTGGGAACTGAGTTTTACCGGCAGTGGCGGCATCCGTAATCTGAACCTTGATTTGCAAGATCTTGACCTGCGCCGAACCTATTTAAATCGCCATTATTTTGTGGGCAATTTCATTGCCACCATGGGCAAACACTTTTCAAGAATGGCACGCTTTAATTTTGGGTTGGACCTGACCTATGACCAGAGCGTCGCCGACCTGATGCAGATTGAGGCTTACAAAAACGGTGAAAATGCAGAGACCAGTGAGTTCGATAAATTTGACCTCGCCGCAGTAGCCGGGTACGAACATGTGGTGCACAATACCCGGCTACAGGTTCAACTGGGATATATATTTCTGCGCACAGATGTTGAAGGACGGTTGACACGGTTTTATCAGCGTTTGGGTTTGAAGCAGTTTTTCTTTGAGAACTGGTTTGGTGGGCTGAATGTACGTTTCCATGAACTGGGTAGTGCCGATAATCTGGAGTATAATATGGGGTTTGTTAGTCGGTTTTAGGGAAAAATTCCGTTTAGATTTCCCCTCTGGTGTTAAAGGCAGGAGCTGATTCGGAAAGAGCCTCCTCTGTTTGAGAAGGCTCAGGTAATTAAATGATAGCCAATTCCCAACTCAGCCTGACTTTGCCTTGGCTATTTTGAACCTCGAAACATGGCCTTTAGCCCATCAAAAGTTGCAGCCCCTGGGAGAATGACCCAATCCTGAATCTTACTTCACCACCAAATTGACCAACCGCCCCGGCACATAAATCAGCTTTACAATGGTCTTGCCCTCAAGATGACCCTCCAGCTTCTCCCGACCGCCAATCATCTGCTGAATTCCACTCTGATCAATATCGGCCGGTACTTCCATCTGGTCGCGAAGCTTGCCGTTAATTTGCACAGCCACAGTAATAGTATCGTCCACCAGATACTTCTCATCTGCCTGAGGCCAGGCGACGTAGGAAATAGTTTCTTCATGACCCAACCGAGCCCAGATTTCCTCAGCCAGGTGCGGCGCATAAGGTGCCAGCAGCTTAATAAAATCTTCCATCACAGCCCTGGGACGAACGTCCATGCTGGTCATTTCGTTTACAAAAACCATCATTTGGCTGATGGCGGTATTGAACCGCAAATCTTCAGTCATTTGGCTGACCGCATCGATGGTTTTATGCAACAGTTTCAAAGCTTCGTCACTGGCTTCACAGTCCTGAATGGCTCCCTGCAACTGACCCTCGTCATCTACATAAAGACGCCAGGTGCGGTCCAGGAATCGGCGCACACCTTCAATGCCCTGAGTGTTCCAGGGTTTGTCTCTTTCCAGAGGCCCGAGGAACATAAGGTACAGGCGCAGGGCATCGGCGCCCTGGTCGGCAATCACGTCATCGGGGTTAACGACGTTGCCCCGGCTCTTGCTCATTTTGTCGCCGTTTTCGCCCAGAATCATGCCCTGGTTGCGCAGTTTTTGGAACGGTTCCTTTGTGGAAACCAGATCCAGATCGAAAAGGACCTTGTGCCAGAAACGTGCATACAGCAGGTGCAGTACCGCGTGCTCAGTTCCACCCAGATACAGATCAACCGGCATCCAGTAATTTTCTTTTTCCGAGGACCAGGCCTCTTCCGTATTTCTTGGGTCGATATACCGCAGGTAGTACCAGCAACTGCCCGCCCACTGGGGCATGGTATTGCTTTCGCGCACGGCTTTCTGGCCACTGACTTTATCGTCAATATTCATCCACTCGTCGATGACCGCCAAAGGGCCTTCGCCGGTGCCGGCGGATTCGTATTTTTCCACTTCGGGCAGAGTCAGAGGCAGCTCATCGGCACCCATCAGGCGGGTGGTGCCGTCGGCAAGTTTCAACAGGGGGAATGGTTCGCCCCAATAACGCTGGCGGCTGAAGAGCCAATCTCGCAATTTGAAATTAACCACGGCTTTGCCCAGGCCTTTTTCCACCAACCATTCAGTCATGTGAGCTTTGGCTTCATGAACGCCCATGCCGTCAAGGAACTCGCTGTTGATAGCCAGACCATCTTCGGTATAGGCTTTACCTTCGAAATTTTCAGGTGTTTGAACGGTGCGAATAATGGGCAGATCGAATTTTTCGGCAAACTCCCAGTCGCGCTCGTCCTGGCCGGGTACCGCCATAATGGCACCGGTGCCATATCCCATCATCACATAGTCGGCAATCCAAATGGGGATCAGCTTGCCGGTGGCCGGATTCACAGCTTCAGCGCCACAGAAAACACCGGTTTTTTCCCGGGCAATGAGGCGGTCGCGGTCGCTCTTGCCGGCGGCTTCTTTCAAATACGCTTCAACAGCTTCCTTCTGATCGGAAGTGGTCAGCTTTTCTACCCAGGCGTGCTCCGGGCTAAGCACCATATAGGTTGCACCAAAGAGCGTATCCGGACGTGTCGTGAAGACACGGAGTTTTTCTTCGTGACCTTCAATGCTGAAGTCCACTTCGGCGCCTTCGCTGCGGCCAATCCAGTTGCGCTGCAAATCTTTGATGTATTCGGGCCAATCAAGGTCCTCCAGATCGTCGAGCAGGCGCTGGGCATAGGCGGTTATTTTTAACATCCACTGTTTCATGGGTTTGCGCACTACCGGATGGCTACCCACTTCGCTCAAGCCGTCTTTGACCTCTTCATTGGCCAGCACCGTGCCCAGAGCTGGGCACCAGTTCACAGCCATTTCACCTTCATAAGCGAGGCCCTGCTCGTACAGTTTGGTAAAAATCCACTGAGTCCAGCGGTAATAATCGGGATGACTGGTGGCCACTTCCCGGTCCCAGTCGAAACTGAAGCCCAGCATTTTCAACTGACGCTTAAAGTTGGCAATGTTCCTCGAAGTTGTGGTTGCAGGATGTTCACCGGTTTTCATGGCGTGGTTTTCAGCAGGCAGACCAAAACTGTCCCAGCCCATGGGGTGCAAAACGTTATGGCCGGTCATGCGTTTGAAACGCGCCACAATATCAGTGGCTGTGTAACCTTCTGGGTGTCCTACATGCAAGCCGTTACCAGATGGATAGGGAAACATGTCCAGGACGTAGTATTTTGGCTTGTCACTTTTGTCGGCAGCTTTGAAGGTTTTATTGGCTTCCCAATAATTTTGCCAGTTCGTCTCAATTGCTGATGGATCGTAGGCCATGATAAATCCTTGTCTGGAAACAAAAAACACCCGCATTCCGGAAGAATTCTAAGAGATTTCTGAAAGAAGCGGAAAATTACTTGAATGGAATATGAAACAAATCAGGAGATATGGCAACACGAAGGATCTGAAGTTGTATTCGTGACTTCAACCGGCAACGTGAACCGGAACCTGCTACCCATACCTTCGGTACTTTTGAAGGTGAGGGTTCCCCCCATTAAAGTGACCAATTGCCGGCTGATTGCCAATCCTAGGCCGGTGCCACCAAAATGGCGTGTGGTGCTGTTATCGGCTTGGTTGAAAGCCTCAAATAGTCTGTCTTTTTCCTGAGGGGAAATGCCAACCCCTGTATCAGAAACTGTGAACCTCAAGTGAGACCTGGAATTCTCAGATGCTTCCAAATCAACCTGAAAAACCACGCTCCCCACAGGGGTAAATTTCAGGGCATTGTCAAGAAGGTTGACCACCACCTGTTTGAGGCGAACCGGGTCACAATTTATTTTTTCTGGCACTTCTGCAGCTACCGTGCAGGTCAATGACAGTCCTTTTTCTTCGGCTTCAGGTCGTATTTCCTGAGTCACCAGATCCACCACCGAGCGTACATCCATGGACCGAAGGTCCAATTTCAGATTTTGAGACTCAATCTTGGAAATGTCCAGAAGGTCGTTAATAATTATCATTAAAGACTGTGCACTCGTCTGAACCAAAGAGGCATATTCCTCCTGTTCTTCGTTTAAATTACTGTTCAAAAGAATTTCCGCCATGCCCAGAACCCCATTCATGGGTGTTCTTATTTCATGACTCATGTTGGCCAGGAAATTACTTTTTATCTGGTCTGAGGCTTCTGCCTTGAGGCGCATTTTTTCAGCCTCATCTGTTGCAACCACCTGCAGAGATAAGGTGTGGGTTAAATCCTCATGAGCTGAGTCCAGGTCGTATTGTACCTGGCCCAAATAATAATAACCCAGAGCAAGAATTAATACACCAATTCCGAAGACTCCCAAGATAAGAATCCAGAACATTGAAGAATGATCCCTGACCACTTCTGAGGCATCCCAGACCACGATCTGAAAACCCATCACTTCGCTTTTAAAATCAATCAGGGGATACAACCCGCTCAACTGCCTTGGGCCAGATTGATTGGTTTGCCAAATCCGGCTTAAAGAAATTCGATCACCTTTACGAAGCACTTCATGCAATCCCGGGTCAACCTTGGCCAAGCTTCCATCGGCAATAACGTAGCCTGGATAATCGGTCCACTTTCCTGTGTATCCAAAAGTATCCTTGCCTTTTTTCCAATCAGACTCTGTGAGTAGAGTTTTGTCCAAAACAGTAATAATGTTCAAATCCAGAACCCGACGGATATCTGCAGTCAGCCACTGCATTTCCATGCCCAATTCCAGATAACCAATCAACAATCCTTCATGGTACCAGGGTCGAACCAGACGCAAGGTCATGGCACCACGCCCACCCAACTCCATTCCTACAATTTCTGACTCCGTAACCACAGCCTCATCCAGAGTTTCCCGTTGGACTATATCTCCATAATGGTTCGTGCTGTGTGCTCTCAGGAAGCAGATTTTGTCCATTTCGTGGAAATATATCTGGGTTATATTTGCCGACCGGTTCAATTGCACAAAAAGAGGGACCACCTGATCAAGGAGGGTCCCTCTGTCTCGTTCCAAAAATGCGGTTCTCAGGACGGGGTCTTTTTCAATGACCTCTACAGCAGTCTGGAGTTTCTGTCTGTAGGACTTTGCCTGCAAAATCTGTAAAGCCTCGACCTGGTCCATGGTATTGTCATGCCGTTGGCGAAGGTGTTTTTCCAGCCCAACTTTCAGGGTTCCCGAGATTCCCGCCAGGAAAATCCCGATAGTCAGAAACAAGGGAACCATGGCTCGGTGTCGCATGTTCAGGTTGTCTGTCCAACGACTCACGAGGTCATTCCAATCCTACACAAGGGCCCAATCGTCTTCGTAGGACTCTTCATAAGACCCAGGCTGCTCCACCACTGGAACCGGATTCGCTGCCACAGAGGCATCGGTTTTAAACTGCTGCAGTTGAGTTGCCAGGCTTCCTGACTGAGCGTTAAGTTCGTCTGCAGAGGCAGCCAATTCTTCGGCCGCTGCTGTGCTTTGTTGAACCACGCCGTCAATCTGCTTCAAACCTTCGGTGATTTCTCCAATGCCGGTGGCCTGTTCGTTGGCTGCTACGGAGATATCTCCAACCAGGCTGGCAGCTTTGGTGACTTCATCCACAATACCCCGGAAGCTCTCGGCCGTACGATCAGCCAGTTCGCCACCCTGAGTTACTTTTTCGTAGGAATCTTCAATCAGTTGGCTGGTTTCGCGGGCAGCTTTAGCACTGCGACCTGCAAGGCTGCGAACTTCTTCAGCCACAACGGCAAAACCTTTTCCGTGTTTTCCAGCCCGGGCCGCTTCCACGGCAGCGTTCAAGGCCAACAAGTTGGTTTGGAAAGCAATGTCATCCACAGTCTTAATGATGTGTCCAATTTTTTGACTGGACTCATTAATTTGCTCCATGGATTGAACCATTTTCTCCATGTCATTGATGCCACTCTCGGACGCTTCTTTTGCGCTATCAGTAAGTTTCTTGGCTTCACCGGCATGATTTGCATTTTCACTGGTGCTGCTACTTAACTCGGTCATGCTGCTGGAGATTTCTTCCAGTGTTGCTGCCTGTTCAGTGGAGCCCTGGGAAAGGCTCTGGCTGGCAGAGGCAATTTCACTGGAACCAACCGAAACCTGATTGGAGCTGGCACGTGACTGCGAAATAAGTTCGCCAAGGGCATTTACCATTTTTTGCAGCGATGCCCCCAGGGTGTCTTTGGGGCCAGCCAAATTCACATTCACGGTCAAATCCTTTTCTGCAATTTTTTCCGCTACTTTGGCCTTATCCTCCAAGCTTGAAATCATGGAGTTCAAAGCGGTCACCAATTGACCCGTTTCATCTTTGGCGGAGCTACTGATTCGCTGACTCAAATCTCCTTCAGCCACAGCAAGCGCCAGGCTTACAGCACGATTCAATGAAGATGTAATTTCCCTGGAATAATATGCCAAAAAGGCAAGAGATGCGCAGATGGCCAGGACCAGTACACTTGACCACAAAATTAGATCCTGCACTGCCTGGGCATTTTCACTATTAGCTCTCGCAACAACAGCTTCCTGCTGATCAAAAAGAATGGCCCCAAATTTATCGATATAAGAAGTCATTGTGTTAAATACTTCGGAACTGTCGAATCCATAATTTCCTTCAGATGATTTCTCCAATACCTTTTGGTATACACTATTTGTATAGGTCCATTCCTGACCCTCCTGCAACTCCCGGAATCTGGCTTTATTGGATTCCGTGAGAACCATCCCCGGAGAACTAACCCCTAACTCCACACCATTCATTTTGCCAGCCAGTTTTTCGACACCTTTGTAATCCAGTGGTCCGTCACCCGCAACAGAGGCAGCCAGTCCGGCCCGTAATTGGCCAGCATTTTCTTTGGCCAATTCCAGGGTGAGCAAGGTCACCATGCGTTTGCCAAGCCCCTTGCCCGTTTCTTGGTTAATTATTTTTGTCTGATAGTTCGTAAATTCCTTAATCAAGGAAGTGTAACCGGAAACCACAACTCCCACCGGTCTTTCACTATCTGTTTCCGAACGCAAATTATCTACTTTGCGGGCCAATCCTGCCAAATAGTCTTTAGTGGTCTTGTCCAGAGATTTATTTTCAATGGCAGCCAGAAACTCGGCTTGGCTATCATTGGTATCATTCCGATGACCAACCAATTGGCTTTTTGTAAAGCCACCTTTTAAGAAGTTTGCAGTAGCTCCCCGTTCCACCTGCAACAGGTGGATATAATGCGAGCAATCGGACATTAACTCTGTAGATTGGGCCCAGTGGGCTGAATCACTTTTTAAAGTGACCCGTGGTGCAATTACCACATAAGAAAAGGCCAACAAAGCCACGATAGGAACCAAACCAACCAAGCCAATTTTTTGCAGGATCTTCATTATTCCACCTCATGAAAAATTCCGCGACTGAAATGCCGCCGGTATTAATGTTCATGAGATTCCATCGGCAGCTAAAGAGATCGCTTAAGAAAAAAAACTCCCGCTAATAGCAGGAGTTTTGAAATCAGACAAATTCAGTCAGCTACATAGGAGAAAAGCCCTGATCCGACCAATAAGCATCCTGATAAATTTTTTCCAACTCCAAAAGTTGTTCCAGGTGACCGTCTTCCCATTCAGCCAGCCAGGTAAAAAGTTGCTTCAAATCGGCATCATCTGTCTTGGCCGCCTGGTCCCGGTAATAAGCAATAGCTTTATTTTCCAGATCACAACCAATGGAAATGATAGCCATTTCAAAATTTCCACGCTTGATGGATTTCTTGAAATCATCGGTAACCACATTCTGACTGCCGTGGTCCACTTCAGCAGGATCGATTAGGCTGAGATCCACTTTTCCATCTTTGAGCAGACTTTTGTATTGGGCCGAAAGAATAGCCACGTGGTCATCTTCGTCCTTGGCCAGCATTTCAAACATGGCCCGGGCCGCAGCGTCTTTTGTTTCCTTGGCGGCATGGTTGTACAGTTGCTGTCCCTTGATCTCTACCATCAGGGCATCCTTGATGGCCTTGATCATGGCTTCTTTTCTGGGGTCACTCATCACAGGTCTCCTCTTCAGCTCTGATTAGAAATCCATCACGTTAACTTTAAAATGACGTTTCGGGTTGCGCCGCATGGCATCTACCAGACGTTTGACTGAGGCCATGGTAGAATCGGCACGATCGTAAAGCAGGGGGTCATTGAGAAATTTGGCCATAGATCCGTCCCCTGAATCCATCTTTTCCAATACCACATTAAGACGATTGGCGGCAGTATTCAAATTATTCATGAGACTGTCTGCGCCGGCCAGGGCTCCGTCGATGTTTTCAAAGGCATCGTTAACCTGGCCAGACTCCACAAACTTCCGCAATCCTTCGGTGGCCACCACCAGATTATCCAGGCTCTCCTCAATATCTGCCTGATTTTTTTCAATCATGGAATCGATTTTCCCCAAGGTTTGGTTGGCCTGAGCAAAGGTTTCCACGACTTTGCCCTGCTCCTGAACTTCATCGACCAGCTCGGTTACTTTTGCCGTCAGAACTCTCATTTCCTCCAGAGCAGCTCCCGCGGCATCCGTCATCGCAGCAATGGTTCCGGCAGTGCGACCGGCAAAAATAAAACCTTCATCGGCCTTTTTTCCCTGCCCGGGATCAATTTCAAGGACGATTTCACCAACAATGCCTTTTTCTCCCAGAATAACGATGGCATCTTCCCGCAGGTCCGCTTTGGAGGACATTTTGATTTGAACCCTCACAGCGGTGGAAAGCAGAGTCAAAGATTCCACCTCACCCATACGTATCCCTCGAATTTGAACCCGGTCTCCCTCACGCAGGCCTTCGACCTTGGAAAAATCCACCTGAAAGCGCATCTGGTCATCGGAAAGGTCCACATTCTTGAACCACATCATGCCAATGACAAGAACGACTACGGCAAAGGTGGTCAGTGCTCCCACTTGCACTTCGTTAAATTTTCTATTAATAGTCATTTAAAAAGTCTCCAGAGGTCCGGTGGAATTGCCTTCAATAAACTGGCGCACCATTGGGTTGCTGGTGTTTTTTACTTCATCAACAGTTCCAGTGTATACGATCTTCCCTTGGCTGAGCATTGCAATGCGATCAGCGATTTTGAACGCGCTGGGCATATCATGGGTCACAACAATGCTGGTCACTCCCAATTCTTTCTGCAGCTTAATGATCAACTCGTTGATGGCATCGCTGGTAATGGGATCCAAACCAGTGGTGGGTTCGTCATAAAGAATGTACTCAGGTTCCATGACAATGGCTCGGGCCAGCCCGGCGCGTTTTTTCATGCCACCACTTAAAGCACTGGGCAGTTTATCTTCGACCTTATCCAGCCCCACCTGAGCCAGACACTCACTGGCCCGAGCTCGGATTTTATCCTTGGGCCAGTCTGTATGTTCTTCCAGAGCCAGTCCAATGTTTTTGCAAATGGTCATGGAATCGAAAAGGGCCGCGCCCTGAAAAAGAAAACCGAATTTACGCCTCAATTCCATGAGGGAACGGGTTCCCAGGCCGGTAATTTCGGTACCTTCAAACCAGATATTGCCTTCATCGGGTTCCAGAAGCCTGACTATGTGCTTCAATAAAACCGATTTACCTTCTCCGCTGCGACCAATAATAACCAGGGTCTCGCCTTTATTAACCAGTAAGTCGCACTTATTTAGAACTGTTTTGGTTCCAAATATTTTTGAGATTTCCTGAATAACGATTCCCTCAAAAACATTGGGATCGGTTGTGCGCAAGTGACGCGGCGCGGCTGAGGAACCGGCTGAATGAGATGGGTCAGACATGCAAACAGCTCCTTACTTCTGGAGAATGATTTGGAAAATGACGATGGCCAGCAAATAGTCAGCCACCAGAACGCTCAGGGCACTGCCCACCACCGCGGTCATAGTGCTGCGGCCCACACCTTCGGCCCCCCCCTGGGTATTAAAACCAAAGTAGATGCCACTCATACCAATAATAGCCCCAAAGACTACTGATTTGGCCAGACCACCCAAAATATCGCTGTGCCGGTAAAACATCCGCAGGCCTTCAATGAAAACACTGCTGGTCACATCGAGGGTCATGACCGAAACCAAATACGCCCCAAAGATAGCAACCCCATCACAAATAATAGTCACCACGGGAATCATCAACAAAGCCGCCAGAAAGCGCGGCAACGCCAAATAAGCCACTGGGTCAATAGCCATAATGCTCATGGCATCGATTTGTTCAGTCACTTTCATAGTACCCAGCTCGGCAGCGTAATTGGCACAAAGACGGCTGCCCACTACCAGAGCCATCAGCACCGGGCCCAGCTCAATGAATACTGTTTTGGAGATCATTACTCCGAGAAATTTCAAAGGCACCATGGCCTGCATTTGGTAAACAGCCTGAACCGCAGTTACCGCTCCGACAAAAATTGATGTGACCAGAACCAAAGGAAGGCTGCCCATGGCCACAATATGCATTTGTTCACCAATTTCCCGGCGGCGGCGCCAAATTTTTGGAAACTGTAAAATGATGGCCCTGAAGAGCATGGCCCCACGACCGGCATTAACCAGGCCGGTGAGGACAGAAGATCCGATAGTGTGGAAAAATGCTATCATAATGAGCGAATATAACCTCGTCAAAGACTCAAGTCCACAACCCTGTTTTTTCAGTTATTTCTGGCCAAAAACCCAGCCATACCACGCAAAGTTTGGTTAGTGAAGTCCGTTTCCCGCTGTTGAATGTCCTTAGGCAATTCACTCCCCCGGGCAAAGAAAGGATCGGCGTCACGCAGTATTTGTATCAACTCCGGTGCATGGTTTTGCACCGCGGAATCATGGGCGGGGTTAATGCCTGCCTCTTTCAGTGTTTGGCCCACGACTTTAATCCAGAGCTTGAGTTGATGCCTGGCTTGCTCCAACAAAACCCGGCCATTTCCTTCAAAACTACCGTGATGGGCAAAGCACAATCGTTCGGGGAACGGTGTCCAGTCCAGCATCGCCTTCAGGGATTGGTCGGCAATGTCTGGAAAAAACCGGGGAGGAGTTGCCGGCCGAAGGTAATAGTCAACCGAACCGGCAGGCTTATGCAAGTTGCTGAAAGTTCCGGCAGATTCACCCAGAAAAAGATTCTCACCACACACAAAAGAAACATGGTGCGGAGCGTGTCCTGGAGTCTTAATAACCTGCATACCGTTTTCAGCAAGCTCCGGTTCATTCATTAGAGAATTTTCAGGAACAGGCTGCGGCTCACCATAGACTTCCGCCTTGTGCCCCAACACACTTAAAGATCCCTGCCACAACTTGCCGGGATCCACCAAATGGGGCCGTCCTTTTGACTGACAAAAAACCCGGGCGGCAGGCCACCGCTCAAGAATATGGGAAGTGGCTCCGGCATGATCCAAATGAATATGAGTCAGCAGAACAACGTCAACGCGGGGCAAGTTCAGGCTTTCCAGACTGGACACCAGAAAATCGCCAGTTGAAGGCGGGCCTGGATCCACCAGAAAGTACTGGCCATTCAAAGACCCCACCCAGCAGCTGATGAATCGGCGTTGGCCGGGAAGATTTTGGTCCAGATCAATGAGGTGCAGCAATTCCTGGTTCATTTTATTACCGGGCAAGGTCGGCAAATTTGGTGAATTCCTTGTGGAAATACAGGTCCAACTGGCCAATGGGGCCGTTACGCTGCTTCCCAATAATAAGAGTGGCTAAATTGCGAAGAGATTCGTCTTCCGGTTTGTAAACTTCTTCCCGGAAAATAAACATCACCACATCGGCATCCTGCTCAATGGCCCCGGATTCACGCAAATCACTAAGCATGGGTTTGTGATCGCTACGCGATTCCACACCACGGGATAACTGACTCAGAGCAAGGACCGGCACATCGAGATCTTTGGCCATTCCTTTCAGATTTCGACTGATAACAGAAATTTCCTGCTGACGGTTTTCGTTGCGGCCACTGCCCGTCATCAATTGAAGGTAGTCGATAACAATGAGACCCAGACCGTGCTGCTGTTTCAAGCGCCGGGCCTTGGCCTTCATTTCGAGAACATTGATGCCACTGGTATCGTCAATATGAATGGGTGCGTTTGACAATTGTTCACATGTGGAAGTTAGTTTGGGCCAATCTTCAGCTTTCAGCCGCCCCCTGCGCAGGTTGTGCAGGTTGAACTCACCGCTGGCACCCAGCATTCTCATGACCAGCTGTTCCCGGCTCATTTCCAGGCTGAAAACTCCCACGGGAACTTGCTCAATCATGGCCACATTATAAGCCAGATTCAGGGCAAAACTAGTTTTACCCATGGAAGGACGAGCGGCCAGAATGATGAGGTCACTGTCCTGCAGTCCCCCGGTTTTTTTATCCAAGTCGGTAAAGCCGGTGCGCAAACCGGTAACTTCGTCGTTATTCTGGAAAGCGTCTTCAATGCCTTTGAAGGTATCCGGTACAATGGAATGAACCGAGCTGAAGCCTCCCTGGCGAGTGTCTTCGCTGATTTCATAAATGCGCCCCTGGGCACGGTCCAGAATATCAGCGGCGTCGTCTTCGGCGGCGAAAGCTTCTGCGGCAATGGTGGAAGAAACTCCGATAAGATTTCGCAACACTGCTTTTTCATGCACGATACCCGCGTGAAAATAGGCATTGGCCGCCGTCCCCATCATCCCGGAAAGGTCGATGAGAAAATCCATGCCTCCGACCAATTCAACCAGATCACGGTCTTCCAGTTGTTTCTTCTTTTCCCGGCCCAGGAATTCTTCGCCGCCTTTTTTCAGCAAGTCGGCAATGGTGATCGGATCAATGGCCTGATCATCTTCGTAAAGACGGCACATAGCGCGAAAAATCAGTTGGTGCTCCAACCGATAAAAATCGGGAAAATCGACTTTCTCCCGAGCCATTCCTATGGCTTCACGGTCAATCATTCCCGCTCCAAGAACCGCCTGCTCTGCTTCTTCATTAAATGGCAATTGCTTGTCTCGAGGCAAATTTTCGTAACCAAAAGATGATTTTTTACCCTTTCGGGATTTTCCGTATTTCTGGGGTTCCAAACCAAAATCCTATCTTTTATACTGCTGACAATTTTTGAAGTTTTTTTCGGAAGATATAATCTATCATGGTGCCTTGAGAATGTCATCCCAGCGAATAACAACAGCGCAAACTCCCGTGGATAACTTGGGGAAAAAATCTGTTACACCCCGGGACAACACTTGAAGAATGTGTTGATAACTCTCAAATTTAGTGGAAAACTAAAGCCTTACCGAGGATAATTTAGTACTCTGAAGGCCCAGACCCCCAACAAACACTCGTTCCCCCCTTGTGGATAACTGGGGATAACTTTTCTAAAAAGAAAGCCTAGCCTTGAATCACCAAAATGCCCTGAAACAAATCATGGAAGCACCCCACCCGCCTGAACCCTGGGTTAATGGCCACCAAATTCCCTGGAATGACCCAGCTTTCAGCCAACGCATGCTGGAAGTGCATTTGGACCCAAACACGCATATGGCCAGCCGCCGCTCAGAAGTCATTGACCATCACATAGACTGGCTGGTTTCTCAAATACCAGCCGGAAGTCATGTCCTGGATGTGGGCTGTGGTCCCGGCTTGTACAATCATGAGCTGGCCCGACGTGGATTTCGCTCCACTGGTTTTGATTTTGCTCCCGCAGCTTTGAAGTGGGCAGAAACCAAATCAGAATCTGAAAAATTGGCCTGCAATTTTCTGAATCTCGACCTTACCGCCCTTCCCAACGATCTGGTAGAAATAATTGGCGGCCCAGTCGATGCGATCACCTTCTGGTTTGGTGAGTTTCACTCCTTTTCACCGGAAATGGTTCGTGACTTCCTGCCCCGGCTGCACTCCTGCCTTCGCCGGGGAGGAAAATTCATACTCGAATACCAGCCAGATGATATTTTTGTCCGTGAAGAAAGTAGCGAATGGTCTGCTGAAAAGTCCTCAGTTTTCTGCGACTCACCTCATTTATGGCTACAGGAATTTGGCTGGGACAAAGAAACGACTACAGAAGTGCATGTGCACTGGATTCTGGAACAAGAATCCGGTAGTCTGCAAAGGTACATTCAGTGTCACAAGGCTTGGACCGAAGCTCAACTTGTCGGCCTGCTGGCCGATGCCGGTTTTCGTGACCCTGCTTTTCACCCGCCCATTACGGGTGATAGCGAAGAATTTGAATTTCCCATGGTGGTAACGAGTGCGTAGAAAACGTCGACTGCTTCCTTTTCTTTTTGGCATAGCCCTCTTTGTGGGCTTTTATCTGGCACCTGCCATGCCGGATGCCCTTGACCCCGCCGGGCAAAGCATTTCTCTAACGCACGAAGGCAAAGCCGCCCTGGGCCTATTCCTTCTTGCGGGTGTTTGGTGGGTGTTTGAAGTTTTGCCCGCTGGAGTCACCGGCCTTACCATTGCCGTTATCCAGACCCTTTGGTTCATTCGTGAACCCAGAACCGCCATGACCGATTTTATGGACCCTTCGGTCTTTTTCATATTTGGCAGTCTGCTTATTGGTGCTGCTTTTTCCAGCACCGGGCTTACCAAACGCATGGCCTTTTACATGCTAAAAGCCATTCCTGAGCGTACGCCCATTATTTATCTCGGTGTCTTTTCCATGACCGCCACAATGACTCTGTTCATGGCCCATACGGCGGTGGCAGCGGCCGTATTTCCTTTGTTACTGGTTGTGCATCAACTTTACGATCCCACCGGCCGGCCCACCCGTTTTGGCAAAGGCCTCTTTATTGGCATGGCCTGGACAGCCGGTGCCGGTAGCATTATTACCCTTTTGGGAGCCGCCCGTGGTGCCGTGGCCATCGGTTTTTTTAAACAACTCACCGGTCAGGAAATTTCCTTTTTCGAAATTTCAAAATTCATGCTGCCCTTAGGCGTGACTATGGTTCTGCTCTTGTGGGGGTACGTTTGCCTGGCTTTCAAACCTGAGCGAGATGAGTTGCCGGGCTTGCGGAAAAAAGCCTCTTCCTTGTACGATGCCCTTGGCCCGATTAAGAAGAAAGAAACGGGGACTCTGGTTATTGTGCTGGGCCTAATGATCCTGCTAAGTTTGCGCTCTTTCATCCCCGCTTTGGCCCCTTTCCACAAATCAGCCATTATTCTGGGGGCTGCCATTCTATTCTTTGTGACAGGGATTTTACGATCCAAGCATCTGGAAGATGTCCCCTGGAATATCATTCTGCTCTTTGGTGGGGCCATGAGCATCGGATTCTGTTTGTGGCAAACCGGAGCCGCTCAATGGCTGGCCATTGGCTGGTTGCGCCAACTATCGGGAGCTCCCTGGCTGGTGTTCATCCTTGGGGTTGCCTTCCTCATTCTGATTATGACCAACTTTATCATGAATGTGGCTGCCATTGCCATCACGTTGCCAGTTTCTCTGGTAATGGCACCTTATATTGGAGTCGAGCCCGAAGTTGTCATGTTTGTAGCTCTGGCCACTGCCGGTATGCCATTCATGCTTTTGGTTGGTGCGGCACCCAACGCCATTGCTTATGAAAGCAACCAGTTCAGTACCAAAGAATTCTTCATGGCTGGAATTCCAGCCAGTTTAATTCTCCTTGCCGTATTGATGTTGTTTGTCTGGAAAATATGGCCAATGATGGGAATGCCGATCTTAATTTAACTGGCCTAATTTACTCAGCAATAATTCGAAACAGTTCACCCGGTGCAGGAATATCCTTCAAACGCACAATCCAGGGTTTGGCAGAATTTTGATAACTCAAGGGCCATTGACCCAATAGAATAACCCGACCGCCAACATGCGAAACGGCGTCAATGATTTCGTTCGGAGATTCACTATTACTGGAAGCAACTCCGCTAATTAAAAGAACCACATCCGAATCAGGTGAAATGGCCTCAACCACCGCGGAAATACTTGTTTGAAGCTCAACTTGATGATATCCCGATAACAACGCACCCAAATCGCCAGCCAGAAATCCACTTTGGGAATAAATAATAATATTCAGTACATTGGTTGATTTAATTGGTTTCGGTTCCATAACCATTTATCCGCCATTCAAAAAGGGAGCCAACGCAGCCGTGATAAGCTCTCGCCCAATGCTATCCTAGCCGTGCCGACTCCCAAATCCAATCCCCCACCGTTTTCAATTCGAATGGCACCCATCACCCACATGATGTGCCCATTCGAAAAAGGTTGGCCGTTCGCCTAGCCTCCCTCCAGAACCCCAGGCAGATGGCCTCCCTGTTCCTTCCTCCCATAAGGCAAATGGTGTTCCAGTTTGGCTGTTTTTTCAGAAATTCTTAAATGGTTAATTATCAATGACTTAACGGATATAAAAATGCTCACAATTGAGGATTGTTCAGCAACTGCAACATTTGCGTGGCAGTGAATCCGGGAAATCTTCATAAGTTATTGTGAATCAATCAGATACTTATGCATCATAAATGTTACATTTGACGCATCATTGTTGCACAAACTAAATTCTAAAATCTTCGGCCTCAATATTCAAAGACTTCAACAATCGTTGAAAACTTTGCCGCGGCATCCCACTTGCCTTCGCCGCTTCAGTAATATTCCCTCCACAAAGCTCCAGGCGTGCCGACAAATAGTCTCTTTGCCATTTCTGAGTAACAATCAATTTGTCGTCATCATACAGCCCAGGAGTTTCCGCCTGGGCTGAACCACTCAGTGAAGATTGAAAAATATCTCCAACCCCAATAACCTTACCCTGGCAGTTAAGAACCGCACGTTCAACCTCGTTCCCCAAGTGACGAACGTTGCCCACCCATTCATGGCTCAATAACCGTTTTTTCACAGCATCGGAAAAACCATGAATGTCCTTTCGAAAGCGTGAAGCAGCCACCTGCAGAAAATTATCAGCCAGAGGAAGAATATCACCAGGACGCTCATTCAACGGCAACAGGTGGATTCGATATATGTTCAATCGATAGTATAGTTCCGGACGAAAATCACCATCTTCAATAGCTTGCTCCAGGTCTTTACTGGTTGCAGCAATGATGCGTGTTTTCACCGGGATGTCGGAATTTTCTCCCACTCGGCTGAAAACCCTTTCGCCCAGAACACGCAGCAATTTGACTTGAAAAGCCATAGGGCTGTCACCAATTTCATCCAGAAAAAGAGTCCCCCCCGAAGCCATTTCAAATTTCCCCACTCGTTGACGGTCCGCACCGGTAAAAGCTCCCCGGCTGTGGCCAAACATCTCAGACTCGATGATTTCCCCAGGAACAGCACCGCAATTAATGGCCACAAAAGGCCCTTCACTGACATCACTGCAATGATGAATTCGCCGGGCAACCATTTCCTTACCGGTGCCCGATTCACCGGTTATCAGAACCGTGGCATCGGTGGGCGCCACCCGATCAATTTTGTCGAGCATATGGTGAGTGGAAGTGTCGCCGGCGATAAAAGAGCCCGTCAACCGAACAACTTCACCGCGATGAGCTGCCAGAGCCCGGCTGCTGTCACGGGAGGTGAGAGCTTTTTCCACAAGGTTCAGAAGCTGGGGCAAGTCAGCTTGTTTTGTAGCGTAATGAAAGGCTCCCATTTTTATGGCCTCCACCACGGTAACCACTTCCTGATTTCCAGAAAGCATTATCACCGGTGGGGCATCATCCATAGCCCGAATATTTTCCAGGATTTCGAGACCCGACATTTTTCCAACACCCAGATCAACGTCCAGCAGAATAATATCAGGGTGGTTTGATTTTAAATGCTCCAGAGCCTCGGGACCATTGTGGGCCATATCGAAGCAGAACTTTCCACTGAGCATCAACTCCAGGTCCTGACAATACCGTATGTCATCGTCGATAATAAAAAGCCGGGTGCCGACCATGATCAGGAGCCACCTTTGGCGTTGGAACGATTTGTCACAACATCGTCAAGAGAGTCATGCAATGCTCTTAACCGCTGAACATCCTGCCAAGTGTCTTTTTTCCAGGCCGGATTGCGCAGCAAAGCCGCCGGGTGATAAGTAGCCATCACTGGAATTCCTTCGTAAAAATGAATACCCTCACGCAGACGGCCCAGGCTCAAATCCGAACCCAGCAAAGTTTGGGCAGCAACCTTCCCGAGACAACAAATAATTTTTGGTTGAATGATGCTCAGCTGCTGTTTCAGAAAAGTTGAACAGGCTTCAATTTCGTCCAAAAGTGGATCCCGATTCTGAGGCGGGCGACATTTCAAAATATTGGCGATGTAAATGTGGCGCCGATCGAACCCAATGGCCTCGATAATTTTTGTCAGCAATTGACCACTGGCACCTACAAAAGGCTCCCCTTGCAAATCTTCTTCTCTGCCAGGAGCCTCACCAATGAACAGAACCCGTGCCTGAGCATCCCCTGAACCAAAAACAACCTGGGTGCGACTTTTGGCCAAACCACATTTCTGGCAGGATAAAGCTTCATCCCTCAAAGCCAGAAGGGTCTCTTTGGGGTTGTCTGAATTTTTTTGATCAAACTCTGCGACAGCCGAAACTTGTGGACTCTGTTTGGCAATGGTCGCCAAGGCCTGAGCGACAAAACGCTCACACTCCTGCTTGAATTCCGGATTGGTAATTTCAGGTGCAGGTTTGGGTGCAGGTTTGGTTGTTGGTTTGGTTGTTGGTTTAGTTGTTGGTTTGGATTCCTTCGCAACATTGGAGGCTGTCACTTTTGCCTCAGGTGCTAAAGGTTTTCTGGCTTTTTCAACACGGGCAACAACAGCTTCCGGTATTTCCCCGACAGTAGATTCAGTATTGGGTTCTGAGATCTCCTCAGGCTTCCCTTCATCCAGAAACCAGCCCGACCCCAGGTCTTCATTCTGACGCACCCATTTCTTCAGGTCCGCTCGCAGTTTATCAGGATGATCATCCGCGTGGGTCATATTCCGTATCTTTTTCATTATCAGCCAAATTGTTCAAAATTCCCCAGGCCAGTTTACTTTTGGCCACGGAATCGCTCTGCCAAACCACTCCATCAGATCCCAGTAAGGTAACCTGATGATTTACCCCGCCAAAACCCGCCCCTTCGGCAGTTGGGTTATTGGCCACGATATAGTCCATATTTTTGGCTTGGCGTTTGCTGGCAGCCCGGTTCAGCACATCTTCTGTTTCCAGGGCAAAACCAACCACTTTGGTTTCATCAGTGCGATGAACAGGCACAACTTCAGCAAGAATATCAGGATTTCCCTGCAGATCCAACGACCAATGGCCCTGCATCGATTCTTTTTTAATTTTCCCGTCGACAATTTCTTTGGGCGCAAAATCAGCGACCGCTGCGCTCATAAATAACCAGTCACAACCTGCCTGCAATCCTGTAGCCACGGCATCAGCCATTTCGCAAGCCGATTGAATTCTATCAGTCTGCACCAATCCCCTTGGCGGCAGCATGGCCGTGGGCCCAGCCACCAAATGGACCTGTGCGCCGGATTGAATGAGAGCTGAAGCCAGAGCAAAACCCATGGCACCAGTAGAGCGATTGCCCAGAAAACGAACCGCATCGATAGTTTCAAAAGTGGGACCGGCTGTTACCAAAACCTTCTTGCCTGTCCAGAAGCCTGATTGAATTGACGATGGCTCCTGCCGGGGATGCTGATCTGGGCGAAGCCCTTTCAAGGATCCGGCCATCTCCAGAGCGGCAGCCAGAATATCTTCCGGCTCACTCATGCGTCCTTCACTGATGGTGCCACAGGCCAGCCAGCCATCGCCCGGGCCCACAGTGGCAACGCCACGGTCATGCAAAGTCTGCAAATTTGCCTGTGTGGCAGGATGACGCCACATATTATCGTTCATGGCCGGTGCCATCAGAACAGGACCACCAAAAGCGAGCAACAGAGTGGAGACAATGTCATCGGCTATTCCGTGAGTGGCTTTGGCCATGGTATTTGCCGTCGCCGGGGCAACAATGGCAATATCGGCCCAGCGGGCGTATTCAATGTGATCAAGGGCTTCACTCTGGCCTTCACCCCACAAATCGGTGGCAACGGAATGGCCCGTCAAAGCTTCAAAAGTAATCGGAGTTACAAATCGGGTGGCCGCCTCGGTCATGGCAACCTTAACAGAAAAACCCGCCTGCAAAAGCAGGCGGGCTAAAAAACAAGCCTTATAGGCGGCAATACCACCGGAAACCATAAGAAGAGCTCGGGTAGAGGTCATGTCTAACCCTCTTCCTGCTCCCTTTCGGCGCGAATTTGACGGGCACGCTCTTTCTGGTCAAACCATTCGACTTTTCCGTCGATGAGTCGTTCCACAGCCAGGGAAGTGATTTTTCCAGGCAAGGTAACTTCAAACATACGAGCGCGTTCGTTCAAACGACGAGCTTCCAGGGCAGCAATTTTGATAGCCTTGAATTTATTGGGAATCAAGTCGACAACTTTATGGCGCGGTATATAAGTCATGCGGCCTTCCTCTGCGGATATTAAGGTAATTCGGGGTACACATACCCATTCATTGCGTTTTGGCAACTGATGAACAATAGCGTAAGACTGGGAAAAAGCAAGAAGATTGCTCTTTCCCAGTCAAAATTATTCGTTATTTAAGCAAAACCATACGCCGGGACAGAGTTTGACTGCCAGTCTGGAGTCGGTAGAAATATGTCCCCGAGGCCACCATTTGTCCCTGATCATTCCGACCATTCCAGGCTACTTTATGCGCCCCGGCACTCATGGGTTCGGAAACCAAAGTGGCAATCCGGCGCCCATCCACGGAATAAATTTCCAGCTCCACAAGTTCGGATCCGGGCAATTCAAAAGAAATTGTCGTGCTCGGATTAAACGGATTAGGATGGTTCTGGGCCAAACGCACTACAGCAGGTTGCAAGTTGCCACCAGGTACGGGTGTGGTCTGAGGGGTGAAAGCCATTATGGAAAAATCATCAATGGCCGCTTCCACCACACTGAGAGAATTTTCGTCGCAACCAGTGAAACGGAAGACAACCTGGTCGGTGAAATTGATCAGTTGATTCAAATCAACAACAACCTGCACCCATTGCGGATCAGTTTCGACAATGCGCTCAATTTCAACCCAGGTTTCTCCTCCATCTTCAGAGACGTCCACCACAAATTCATCATCGGGAGTGGCGCCTCCTTCGGAATACCAGCGCCAGTACTTTGCTGTGGCAAACTCCACTTCCGACAAGTCAAAAACAGGGCTCAACAAAGTTGTGCATCCACCATCGAGATCAGAGGCCAGGGCGCTGCCTCCCGGTTGACCAATGCCTGTCACAAAACACATCACACCCGGGTCAGGGGTGTGGTCATCGGCGGGCTCAAAAATAATCCCACCGAAGCTGGTTCCTTCAGGGTCTCCCCGCTCCCAAAGGCCAGCGGTGGCCTCATCACCGGAAACACCCAATTGCCATTCATTGTCTTCGGGGTTTTCGACTGTATAGGAATAAATTTCCGTGGAAACCAACAAAGTAAAATAGCTTGTCGGCGCATCTGAAGGGCCATATCCGACCTGGTTAATGCCATCGGTGGCAGAAACAAAATAATCGACGGTGGAATTGGGCCCCTGATTGGGAATTGCCGCTTCATGCAAACCATCTGCAAAAGACATGGGCAATTCAGTCCAGGCCCCATTGTTCACCCGGTAATGAAGTGAGGCAGAAAGCACCGAACTGTGGTCATAGGCCGCAGCAGTAATAGGATAGTCTGCATCTTCAGTACTTACAGCCAAAGGCTGCAGGACATCAGTGACCACCGGTCCCTGGTTGTCCAACAAAGCAAAATCCTCGGTTTCAACATTGGGAACAGACAGTTGAACCGATGACTGGCCACTGGCAAAGCCATCCATCTGAACTGAAACGGTGTAAGTTCCGTCGGGAGCATAAATGGAAAAGTTGCCCTCACTGTTGGTCTGCTGTTCGAAAGACTCCCGACCATTGGTCAAAGTAACTGTTGCTCCCGAAATGGCACCACCACCAAAACTGCCGTTAGTGACCTGACCAACAAACTGGCCATAGCTGTATTGCATTGCCTGAGATACGGCTTCATACGCATCGATAAAACCCCAGCCGTACAGATTGTCTTCACCGGAAGTTCCAAAATCGTGGGCACTGTCCATGAGAATCTGCTTAATGGTATCCACTTCAATATTGGGAGCTGCTTCACGCATGAGGGCCACTACACCGGCAACGTGTGGAGTCGCCATGGAAGTGCCGTCAAAATTGGAATAGCCACCAGGTACGGAACTGTAAACACCCTGTCCAGGAGCCGAAACTTCCGGCTTAATAAGATTGGGCGCCGGAGCTGAACACTGGCTTGGACCACGACTGGAAAATGAGGAAATCGAATAAGGATAAGAACCGTTGGCGTTTACTGAACCAACACTGAAAGAATTGGTGGTTGTTGTGGCACGGTTGGCAGGTGAACGCACGGAGCTTCCAGAAGGACCTTCATTTCCGGTAGCCCAAACGGTGACCACACCGGCGGCTTCGCAGTTGTCGATGACGGTATACCAATAACTGTAGCAGGCGGGATAGCCCATATTCGATGTTACACCCCAGGAGTTGCATACAGCATCGGGCACATCGTCAATGGTTTCAGGGTTACCGTCTGGGTCGGTAAACCATTGCAGACAGTCAATAATATCGTTGGTGAATCCGCCTCCGGCTCCCTGGTCGATGGCATTGGCGGCAATCCATTGAGAGCCCCAGGCCACGCCAATAGTATCGTTGGCCGCAACACCGGCCATGGTTCCGGTTGTGTGGGTTCCGTGGGAGTTGTAATCGACAGGGAATTGTGAGACCGCGCCCACAACATCGTGCCAGGACTCCTGCCAAGAGTGAGTTTGGCCGCGCCAACTATTGGCCAAAGCTACGTGACTTCCATCTACGCCAGTATCAAGACTGCCGACAATGCGGCCATTGCCGGTGATACCCAATTCGTACCAAACACGGTCTGCGTTAATTGCAGTCAATCCGTTGGTGATTCCAATACTGCGGGAACCGGCTTGTGAGTCATCCCCGGACATTGTATTGCCGCGATGGATCGGTTCAATCAATTCCACTTCGAAGTTGGACTCGACGAACTCCACGTCCAAACGATCGGCAATGCGATAAATAACAGCTGGAGTTGCTTCAACCACCATCAGGTTGCTGATCCAGTAACTGGTATAACCCACAACCTCGCCCGATAATTTTTGAGTCGATAGCTCGCTCAGAAGTTCTTTCTGGTTTTCAGCGACATCCTGAAGGGTGGAGACAATAACACTGTGTCGCTGTTTTCTGCTGGCCTTGGCCGAGCGTAATTCTTCCGTAAGTTGGGCTATGGGAGCTTTTTCAGCCATGTAAACCAGTACACTGACAGTTTCGTCGGCATTTTTGCCATCGAGAATGTCCTGCAGACCGGGAGCAATATCTCCGGCCTGAGCTGAGGTTGCCAGCACAAGGGTAGCCAAGAGGGCGAGGAATATCCTGGTCACTTTTTTCTCCATTTATTTGGGAATGAGACGGTGGGCGCAATTAGTAACTATTTTGATAACCACTATGCAAAAACAATGACTTTTGAACGACATTTACGTTACTAGGTCAATTATACCATATTTATCATACGAAATGACAGGGGAATTTGGTTTGAGTTTTTGGGGTTTCAGCCCAATTCAAAGGAGACAAAGAAGCCAATTTTGCATTTAGCCAAGAGGATTTGACCCAATATTCACCCGTCGCAATTCTTCAGCGGCAATAATTTGCTGCATGCGCTGAACCGCAGCATCCAGATCATCATTCACGACCCAGTATTCATACCGTTGGGCAAAGCCCACTTCGTTTCGGGCGTTGGTCAATCGGGTGGAAATCACTTCATAGGTATCGGTGGCCCTTGAGCGCAACCGCCTTTCAAGTTCATCCCAGGAGGGTGGGAAGAGGAAGACCGAAACCAGTCCTGTCTTGAACATTTCAATCACATTGACCCCGCCCTGCACATCAATATCCAGTACCGGGATTTTCCCGGCGGCGGTCATTTTGTCGAGATAACTGCGCCGGGTGCCATAACGGTTGTTGTGCACAAGGGCCCACTCCACAAAATCTTCTTCCTCAATTAGCCCGTCAAAAGTGGCGTCATCTACAAAATCATAATCCTGACCATCGACCTCGCCTTCACGAATGGGACGGGTGGTGGTGGATATGGAAAAAGCCAGCCGGCAGTCCTCTGCCATTAGTTTGTGAATAAAGGAACTCTTGCCGGCTCCGGACGGACCAGTGATTAGGACAATCATTCCCCTACTCCAAATTCATGATTTGTTCACGCATGGATTCCACTTCGTCTTTCATGGTAATGACCGACTGAGTAATGTCCATTAGGTTTGTTTTTGAGCCCATGGTATTAACCTCGCGGTGCATTTCCTGCAGCAGGAAATTCAAACGTTTAGCCACCTGACCACCACTATCGAGAGCCGTATGAAAATGCTGGATGTGAATGCCCAGCCGCTCGGTCTCTTCATTAATGTTGGCTTTGTCGGCCAGAAGGGCTATTTCCTGGGCCTGGCGCTGGGGGTCCAGCGGTTCGTCCAAAATTTTTGCCAGACGCTCTTCCAGCTTCGCCTTAATCTGCTCGCCCGCCAAGGGCGCCAGTTTTTCCACATCGGCCAGATTAGTCGAAAGAGTTTCCAAACGTTGTTTCATTTCCAGGACCAAAGCGTCACCTTCGTCTTTTTTGGTTTGCATGAGCCCTTTATGGGCATCCTGCAGGGCCGCCATCAAAGTCGTTTTAATATCTTCGTCGGGAATTTCAACTTCTCGGGGACGCAAAATATCGGGAATAGCCAGCAAATGGTCCAAACTGATGGCCTGAGGTTCTCCATTCAGATCAGTCACGGCCTGAGCTGCATCTTTCAACAAACCTATTCCCTGAGCCAGACGTTCCGGGTCCAGGCTGGCGTCGACGGAAGCTTTATCCACAACCAATTGAGTAGTGACAGTAACCCGGCCCCGGGAAACATTTTCTTTCAGGAATTGGCGTATTTCCATTTCATGAGTTGCCAGGGAGCCATAGAGTTTAAGTCCCACGTCAAGAAAGCGGTGATTCACCGACCGCAATTCCACGGTCACAGTGATAGGCCCCAATTGTTTTTCTCCATTGCCAAAACCGGTCATGCTGAGCATGGAACGCCTCCAAAAGCGGATGATCTGATCAGAATTTGATTTCGGGTCAAAGTTTAGGTCAGGGCGGGCCGATAGGCAAGAGATTGTCGTTCGGGTCCGATTCTAGTTGAGGCCAGAGCTTAATGGATTTATCTTGGTTCACAGGTTCCAATGAAACACCCTCTCCAATGAAAGTTCACACCGTCATGATCCAGAAAGCCCTACTAATTGTCGCCACAATTCTAACTCTGACTGTTAGTCTTGTCCAAGCTCAGGATTTTTCTGTCGGCCCGAGAATAGGCTACACCAAATGGGACGACGTCAGCCAAGTTCATTTCGGAGGCCACCTCAACACTGGCGACATTTTCCCGAACATTGCCTTCCGCTCCAGTGCGGAACTGGGATTTGGTGACGGTTACACTATTGTCGCGGTCAACGGTGATGTGGTTTATCGTTTCACCGAACTGACCACTCCTCCCTGGGGATTTTACAGCGGGGCCAGCCTGGCAGCGATTTATCTGGATCATGACCTGATCGACAGCAATGTCGATTTGGGTTTCAGTGGGGTTGCCGGTGTGACCAAAAAACTGGATGAAAGACATGGCCTTTTGGGAGAAATTCGGATCGGCCTGGTCGACAGCCCCGATGTAAAAATCACCTTCGGTTACACCTTCTTTTAGGACAGAATTTTGACTGGAGCCAACGCCCATCCCTGGTCCGAACTACCGGTTCTTCAGGACCTATGCGCCCTGCTGCGGACACGCCTGTCTGGACGTGAAGTTTTCCGCGTGGCAGTGGGCCCCAATTGGCTGCGCCTGCATTTTGTGGGAGACGAGCGACCGGGACTGGTTCTTTCCTCCCGCCCGGGCAGCAACTACACGTTCCCTGTTCAAGGCACCTGGTCCGACGCCATAAAAAAAGCTCTCCCGGTGGCCAAAGGCCATATTCTGGGCCAGCAGCTTACCGGCAGCACTCTTTTGCATTTGGGTGCCCTACCCGACGATCGGATCATTGCTCTGCATTTTCTGACCCAGGACGGCAGCCATCTTTATGTTCTGCACCAGCTGTTTGGTCAAAGGGGCAATACAACCCTGCTCGACCATCAAAACCGTTTGCTGTGGGCCCGTCACCAAATCCCGCACACGTTGCTGACTGAAATTCCCACACCTGAGACCTGGCAATCAGGCCAAGCCACCGATGCCAGGGAAGAATACTTCCAAGAGATGCGGCTCTTGTTTAAAAAACGCCTGGCTCAGGATGTATTCACTCAATACCATGCCGCTATTAATAAATCGAACGCCGCATGCCAAAGGCTGGTTGAAAACCTCAAACAAGATTTAGAAACTGCCAACCAAGGTGACCAGTTCCGCCGATGGGCCGAAGCTCTGGCTGCAAACCTGCATCTGCTGAAACAAGGTCAGGAAACTGCTGACATTATGGACTTACAGGATGGAACGCCCATCAGCATTCCTCTGAACCCAGCCCTCAGCCCAGCGGTAAACATGCAGCACTGGTTCCGCAAAGCCAGCAAAGCAGACAAAGGCCGGCAAACCATCGCTGACAATTTTCAAAGAAATGCAAGGCTGCTCCACCAACAGCAAAATGCTCTGGAGCAACTGACTGACCTGGCCCTTGTTGAAGACGATGAAACAAAGCTTTCTCAACTGCACCAATGGGCAGCTGATCATCAGGAACTTTTGCCCCGCCCCAAACCCGCCTCCCAAAAAAGGAAACACGGGCCGGAAGAGGCCACTCGTCCTTTCAGGCGGTATCTCATTGAAGACAAATGGGAAGCCTGGGTGGGTCGCAATAACAAAGAGAACGATGAACTGACCCACCGGGCCAGCCATAGCAAAGATATTTGGATGCACGCTCAGGGCGTGGCCGGAAGTCATGTCATTTTGCGTACAGCTGGAAAACCGGAGCAAATTCCCCGGACGGTTCTGGTCAAAGCCGCCGCCCTGGCAGCATTGCATTGCAAAGCAAAACATTCCAAGCTGGTTCCGGTAATTTACACTGAAAAGAGATACGTGCGCAAACCACGCAAATCACCGCCTGGCTTGGCCGTTTGCATTCAGGAAAAAAGCATTGATGTACAGCCTGGAGTGGCCGAGGGAGTCTGCCCCATTTGAGGCTACAAACTTATCTTGGAGACAGATTCAGCTGTTTTTTCCTTGTCCGGGTATTTGTTTCGAATTTGAATCAGGTCTTTTGGTCGGGAAATAAACACACTCACCAAATCCGGGTCAAACTGGGTTCCTGCCCCATCGCGAAGCACCTGAATCGTATCCTCATGGGACCAGGCCTCTTTATATACGCGGCGGCTGGTCAGGGCATCATACACATCACAAATGGAAACAATTCGGGCTTCCAGAGGAATAGATTTACCTGACAGGCCTTTGGGATAGCCCAAACCATCCCATCTTTCATGATGGCAACGGGCCACAATGGCTCCCATTGTGATCATGGCGTATTGACCAAAATCATCAATTAAATCTTCCAGCAATTCGCCACCGATGGTCGTATGAGTCCGCATGACATCAAACTCATCATCAGTCAATTTACCGGGTTTCAGCAAAATGGAATCGGGAACGCCGACCTTGCCCACATCGTGCAGAGCGGCCGCCCGTTCAATTATGTCAATAAAAGCTGGAGTTACGGAATGGTACCCCACGCGGTCCACCAAACGCTGAGCCAGGTAACGGCTCATTGCACAAATACGACTTAAGTGACCGCCAATGTGTGAATCACGAATTTCGGACAACATGGCCATGCCCCGAATGACCGCATCGCGGCTATCACGCAATTCATTAACCAGGCGAATGTTTTCCAGGGAGTATGACATCTGGTCCACAATCATGGTGCACATGCCAATTCGGTCCTGAGTAAAAGCCCCCGGTTCGCAATAGCTGAAATCAAACACACCAACCGGCCCGGCGTTGGATATTACCGGAACCACCAGACTGCAACCCATGTCTTCGGCCAGAGGATTAATGCCAGGAGTGACAGTCAAATCATCGAGATGAACCTGATACTCTTCACTGAAAGCCTGGGCATGAATGCTGGAAGGGTCGTCGCAGGATATTCTCAGGCCCGCTTCAATGCCATCAGTGCTGACAGCAGCCTGCAGGACCAACTCTTCGCTGTGTGGGTCTTTCAAAAACAGAGAGCAATAATCGCAACCAATTACCTTGGAGACGCCACTGACCACTTCATCGTACGAAGACTCGTCCACCGTCATGCATACCATTCGGGCGTTTAAGGCTTGCAGGGCCTGCAATCGGTCAACCCCTGAAGCGGCTCCGGTGGCAACGGTCATGTCCTGATTAAAAAAGTTCTGAGTCAGATGTGGCATTTTTAGACCTTGAGCGAAAGTTATTGATCTCCGATGGTCTTCTGGGTATCGGACAGATATAATCTCACTAAAGGAAAAAAGATCTTATTTTAAACGCTCAATCTCGGCCACCAATACCTCTTCAAGGTCCTTTTTATCGATGGTCCGATGCAATTCGCCCATCCGATAAATGGCCACCTTGGTTTGGCCAGCCGCAATACCCAGATCGGCAGCCTTCGCTTCGCCTGGTCCATTAACGATACAACCCATGACCGCAACAATTCTTTCGGGAGGCAAGTCTTTAGCCAGTTCTTCCACTTTTGCGGCCAGCTTGACCACATCGACCTCCACCCGACCACAGGTTGGACACGCCACAACCCGGGCAAATCCCTGCCGTAATCCCAAAGCACTGAGCATGTGAAACCCGGCCAGAATTTCCTGCACCGGATCAGCCGCCAGACTGATACGAATCGTGTCACCAATACCCTCCGACAGTAACACCGACATGGCTGCCACCGACCGTGAGGTTCCGGCCAATAAAGTTCCGGCTTCAGTCACGCCAAGGTGCTGCGGCACATCGCTGATTTTTGCAAAACGACGACAGGCATCGACTACCTGACCAGGCTCGCTGCTTTTCAGACTGACAGCCACATCGTGAAAGCCCACCGCTGCCAGAGTTTCGATTTCATCGAGGGCACACTGCACCAGAGCACCAGCAGGATCTTGGGCATGAAGCTCTTCATACCGACGATGCAAGCTGCCGCCATTGACCCCAATGCGAATGGGAACACCTTTATCCAAAGCCGCAGCCGCCACTTCCCGAATTTTGTCTTTGTTGCCAATATTACCGGGATTGATTCGCAATTTGGCAATACCCGCTTCAAGGGAAACCAGAGCCAGTTTGTGGTTGAAGTGAATGTCGGCCACCAGAGGTGTATTGCTCTGGGCGATAATGCGCGGCAAAGCCTCACCGGCGGCTTCGTCGTTAACAGTCAACCGAACCAGTTCCGCCCCCGCGGTGGCCAGTTCACGAATTTGCTCCAAAGTAGTATCGGCATCACCTGTTTTGGTGCAAGTCATACTTTGAACCCGGATTGGGGCATCACCGCCAATAGTAATTCCCCCCACATTGATCTGGCGGGTTTTCACCCGAGGAGCACAAAGTCTGAAACTGTGGGAATTTCCAATCTGCTTTTCTCCAGACATTATTTCTCCTCAAGAGCCGTGCCGGCCCTTCTTGTATCGCCCTGGCGAACGGTATAATCCATTTGGTCCAAATATTCGAGCATGGGAATTCCCAGTTTCCGGGTCAGGCCACTGATTTCCCGAAAAACAGCAAAAGCCAGCTCTCCCTCAGCAGAAAAATGAGCCCTCAGCTTCTGCAGCAACTCTTCAAAGGCCTGATGAGAGACTAAATAGTCGTTGTTAATGGCCACCGCATACTTGTGATCCACAAGATATCGACTCACTTCAGGTGTTTTGAATTCTTTCAACTCCGGCTGACTTGCCGCTTCCCTGAAAGTGGGAGATTCTTCTGCCCAATTATCCAACCCTGGCCAGTCCAAGGCGAAGGCAAGCAATTCCCCGATGACCTTTTGCACAGCCACTTCCATGGCCGTATTCAACGGGGGGCCAGCTTCCGAAAGAACAATGCGGTCATCCAAAACCTGCCAGGAATCTTCCTGACCCAAAGCCCGACAAATGGCATTCCATTCCGCAGCTCCACTTTTGAATTTCATTTTGCGACGGGCTTCTTCTTTGGGAATGCCCAGTCGCAAAGGAAAACGCGTACCATATTCACTTACCATGGTTACAATTTTTTGACCCAACTCAGCAAGCAACTCCCGCAAGTAAATACGTTTGCCCACCACCATGGCTTCGGGATCATCCTGATGGCCCATGGCTTCAGCCACCGGCAACCCTTTCAGACCGGCGTCTTTAAGATTCTGCCGAAACAGATCACCGGTATCGCCTTCCTCCATAATCAGCAGAATTTCGCTTACTTTTTCGTCGAATCGTTTGTGCGGGACCGGGTTTGCATCAAGCACCACACCGCCGGCAATGCTAACCACCGGCGAATAAAAACGCAGAACCAGCCGGTCGTCACGCACGGCAATCAAGTCCGATTCCAGGTGCATTTGGGCTAAACCTTTTCGTGGACCACCGTCACCTCCGAGCTCGTGCTCATCCAAAAGAACAATGCGCCCGAGAACTTCCCGCCCAGCATGATGAACATGGACCCTCTGGCGATTTTTTATAATTCCCTTGTAGTGCGACATAACATTGACCCGAATGTCCAGCCGACGGGTGGGTTCCACCGCCTTGGCTTCAACAATTTGAAAGCCACGTTCCATCTCGTCTTTTTTGACACCGTGAAGAGCCAGAGCCAACCGCTGGCCGGAAGCCCCCTGGTCGGCCTTCACCCCATGAACCTGAACTTCCCGCACTCTGATTTTATCGCCCGTGGGTTGAACCACAAGTTTGTCCCCAGGCTTCACCGAACCACTCCAGCAAGTGCCCGTCACCACAACGCCGGCTCCCGGCAAAGTGAAAATGCGGTCCACGGGCATGCGGAAAAACCCCTCTTCCTTGCGTTGGGGCAAAGCCAGGGCTTCACCTTCAAGGGCAGCTTTCAGGTCATCCAGGCCGGCCCCGGTGTGAGCAGAAACCGGAACTACCGGTTTGCCCTCCAAAAATGTGCCCTCCACCAACTCCAGAGCTTCTTCGGTGGCCACGGCAAGAATATCTTCATCCACCAAATCAGTTTTGGTCATGACCACAACACCGCTGGCTACAGCCAGGGAATCAAGAATTTCCAAATGCTCAACAGTTTGAGGCATGACACCTTCATCGGCGGCAACCACCAGGAAAGCCAGGTCCACACCACCGGCTCCGGACACCATTTGTTTGACAAACTTTTCGTGACCGGGCATATCCACCACACCCAGTTTCAGGCCATCCGAGAGTTCAAACTCGGCAAAGCCCAGCTCGATACTAATACCGCGTTCCCGCTCTTCCTTGAGACGGTCAGTATGGGTGCCGGTTAATGCAGTAATCAGAGCTGTCTTGCCGTGGTCAACATGACCTGCAGCTCCAAGAATGAAATGGCGATCCTGAGCCATGGGAGTTTTTGCCTTTCCGAAAGAGTGTTCTGGGTTCCGGTCAAAGATAGAACACTTTAAGTCCTTTGACTTACAAAAACTTGGGACTTCCTCTGAAAACCCCAATTTCATACCTGCCAGAAGCAAGATGTCCTGGCGGAATAAATATCCAATCGGAACTTCAATGGGCTGAGAGCCCCATTCTCAAAGCGATGAAGAACACAACAACGGCTTGTTGAATTTAACAACACAAGCAACTAGTTGCCATATAAGTGGTTAGATTCACTTTTCCGTATTCCCTCAAAATTAGCCGCTGAAATATTCATCATTATCATTACTTCAACTAAAGAAACAACACCCGTAACCTGTTGTCCCCCTGCTTGTTAAGCGACACCAACTTCCTGGCACCCTCTATGCAATACATAAAATGTGATTCCCATAATTATTCTGTTTCAACGGAAACAAAACCAAAGGAAACGCCATGACTGCCATCCTCGTAATCCTCATGTTTGTTGTTCTGTTAAGCCTCGACTCATTCAAACTTTACCTCAAACGACGCAAGGGTGCCGAACCAGCCGAAAAACCGCTGGCCACATTCACCCCCATTCAATTCCCCAAGGGTTTGTTCCTGGGCAAAAACCACAGTTATGCCCGGCTCACGGAATTGGGTGAACTGAAAGTTGGAATCGATGAGCTGCTGACCCAGGCCCTTGGCGATGTGGATGAAGTGGATATCATGCCTGCCGGAACACGCCTGGCCAAAGGTGATACCATGGCCATTGTCACCCGCTTGGGTCACAAATTTCAGGTTACTTCTCCAGTTTCCGGCACTGTTGTTGCCCCCAACGAGAACGCTGAAATTAATCCCTACACCATCAATACCGATCCGTATGGCCGCGGCTGGCTGGCAACCATCTGGCCTGTTGAACACAACGAAGCCCTTCGGGACCTAAAAGTTGGCGACCGGGCCTCCAGTTGGTTAAAAAACGAGACAACCCGGTTCACTGACTTTTTAACCGCCCGAACCAGTTCTGAAATGGGAGGAGCCCTGGCTGCCGATGGTGCCCATCCTGTAGTTGGCGCAGCTTGTATTCTGGATGAAGAAGGCTGGAATCAGTTCGAAAAGGAATTTGCCCGGATCAAATAATTATAAACTCCGGCACTGAAATTCAAAGGAAATGAGGGAGGCCGAACCAGCCTCCCTCTTTTTATTACCGCACTTCGCCTTCACCAAGTTCCGGCCCTTCGGGCAAAGCTTTTCGCTCGTGACAATCGATACAGGTCGTGGAAATTTCCTCCACCATATGACACCCCACACATAACTGGTGGTAAGCCATCTTCAAATCCGGGCTCTCCCAATCTGCAGGATCAAATTCCTCCATATGACAATCGCTGCATAAGGATATTTCATCCGGTTCCTGGTCGTGGTGGCAATCCGTACAGTCTTCGGCAACATCCACATGATCAGAATGGGTGAACTCCACCGCCTCAAACCAGTAACTAATGGATTCAATAGTCACCTCTTCAGGACTCTCAATCACTTCTGCTTCCTGGCCCACACCCACGGCAGCAACCCAGGTTACAAAAGCAATCGTCAGGACCAAAGTTTTCATTCGTTGTCTCCTTTCAGGAAGAACGACAGGATTCCGTCTTTAGGTACATTCATGACTTCTGCACAGGACCCGCAATAGGACGGATCCTTCAAATCAACATGTTCAGGAAGAAGGGAAGCGTTCATCACACACCAGGAAAGCTGGCAATGAACCAAACCGAAGGTATGGCCCAGCTCGTGCATCACCTCTTTGAGGATTCGCAATCTGAGCTTGTGCAAATCCATTGGTTCCCCTGCAAACATGGGGCACAAACGATGGGTTGAGGCAATACCCAACTGCCCGTTTAATTGGGCGCTTCCCAATACGTGGGCAAAAACCGGTAGAAATAAATCAACATCCGTGACAGCAATCCGTTTTGTTTCCGGGTCCACAGCGGGCCGCTGCATCGTTTGAAGAAGGACGTCCACGGAATATTGCTGACGATCCAGAACAAAAGCCTCTTTAGTGGGCAGAACCTGATCCATGACCCTAACCGGATGGGCCAAACTAACAGCCAGGTCCTGACGCAGCTGATTCAACAGCCCGGGCGCCAGGCCTCCCGTTCCCATGAGTTCCAAACTCCAGGCTGGCATTTCACTTCCGTTCGATGCCGAACTTGCGCATCTTGTTGTATAAGGTCACTCTGTCGATTTCCAAAGTCTTGGCTGTATGAGTAACATTAAAAGCATGAAGCTTGAGTAGCCGGCGAATGTGTTTCTCTTCAATGGCCCGGAGGGATTGGTCATCGTCCCCTCCTGTTTTGTCCTTGTCGACAATGGGCAGGTGCTCCTCCTGAATTTCGACACCTCGGCAGACAACCAGCGCCCGCTCAATGGCATTGGCCAGCTCCCGCACATTTCCAGGCCAGGAATACCTGACCAGCAACTCTCTGACTTCTTTTGAAAACCCTTTAGCCTGACGTCCCATGGCTCCGGCATAACGATCCAGGAAATGTTCGGCAATTGGCAAAATGTCCTCTGGTCGATCCCGCAAAGGAGGAATAGTCAGGGAAAAAACATTGATCCGGAAAAACAGATCATCACGGAAATCGCCAGAGTCGACAGCTTTCTGAAGGTTTCGATTGGTGGCACAAATCAAACGAAAATCCACAGAAATTTCCTGATTGCCACCCAAACGGGTTATTTTCCGGTCTTCAAGAGCGCGTAATAACTCAACCTGAACCTTGGGTGAAACTTCACCCACCTCGTCTAGAAAAAGTGTGCCACCGTCGGCCAATTCAATTTTCCCTTTTCGCCGGGAAGTTGCCCCCGTGAAAGCACCTTTTTCATGACCAAATAATTCGGACTCCAGCAAACTGTCCGAAAGAGCACCGCAATTAACAGCCACCATGGTGCCAAAATTGCGTTGACTGCGATTATGAATCTGACGGGCAATCAGTTCCTTTCCCGTTCCCGATTCTCCAAAAATCATGACTGAAGTATCAGTGGGCGCAACCATCTCTGCCAACTCCATCACCTTGCCCATTTCCGGACTCTGGCCGGTAACAATTGTTGGCCCTGATTTGGTCAACTGGTTTTTCAGCGTCACATTTTCTTTCGTTAAGGCAACTTTTTCGCAGGCCTGGGCCACAATTCTTGAAAGGGCTTCCGGATCAAACGGTTTGACGAGATAATCGTAAGCTCCTTCCTTCAGAGCATGAACAGCGGTATCCACAGAGGCGTACGCCGTTACCAGAACAACCGCAATATCGGCATCCTTCCGACGCACCCGGCCCAGTAATTCCAGACCATCCATTCCCGGCATTTTTATGTCGGAAACAATAACATCGTACGATTGACGACCGAGCATGTTGAGAGCCTCCTGCCCACTCGATGCTGACTCGACATCGTAGCCATCCTCAGCAAACCAATGCGACAGTGACTCCCGCACATGGAGTTCATCATCAACAATCAAGAGCCTGGGTATGTGCTGACTCATGACACTTCCTCCTATGCTTGCAAATCAGTTTTCAGAGGCAGGTAAATACTGAACTGGCAACCTTTTCCCGGCTGGGTCGCCAACTCGATTCTTCCGCCATGGCTTTCCACAATTCCGTAAACCACCGAAAGCCCCAACCCCACGGACGAGCCTTCCCCTTTGGTGGAATAGAAAGGCTCAAAAGCGTGGCGAGCTACCTCCGCTGCCATGCCCGGACCATTGTCCTGAACAATTATCTGCACATCGTTTTCAAGGTGATGAGTGTGAATTTTTAACTGTCCGCCATTGGGCATGGCCTGAGCTGCATTAATGAATAAAGCCATCAGCAATTGCTGCAATTTGTTCTGGTCAGCCAAAGTGACAGGGAGATTTGGCTCCAGGTTTCTTACAATTTCAATGGCATTCAATTCGAACTGATGGTTGACCAGAAAAAGAGATTTTTCGACAATTTCATTGATGTCCGTCCGGTCCAGACTGCCACTTCCCCGCCGGGCAAATGTAAGAAGCTGAGCGACAATTTCACCACACCGGGTGGCCTCCGATGAAATTGATTCCAGATACTCCAGATTTTTTTCGCACTCCTCGTTCATTTTCGATTTTTTGATTCGGCGCACCAGAATTTTGGCATAAGTGACCACACTGGCCAGAGGGTTGTTGATCTCATGAGCCACCACGGCGGCCAACTTGCCCAACGATGCCATTTTCTCCACTTGCACCAATTGGTCCTGAGCACGCACCAGCTCGTCTGTTTTCAACTCCACTCGTTGCTCCAGAGTTTTACCCCAAAGCAAAAGCTCTTCTCTTGCTTGTTTCAGATCCAGAGCCAACAAATTGAAAGACCGGTCCAGACAGCCGATCTCATCGCTGGATTCATCATCGATTCGCACAGAGAGGTCTCCCGCGGCCAGCATTTGGGTCTGGTCTATCAGCCTTTGAACTCTTTGGTAAACAATGGTTCTGCCAGCAAAATAAACGACAATGACCCCCAGAATGACTCCAGCCAAACCAGCCAAAGCCATGCCCTTGGCATTGTCCCGCCGGGCCTGGTGAAAAGGCTCCAGATCAAGTTTCAAACCCAGCACTCCAAGCAATGCGTCGGGTTTTTCATCGGAGTGACAGTCTGTGGTGGAACACGATGGCCGGTTTAATAGAACATTATTGACCATTAAAGATTGCCGCCCATCCTTCTGCTCCATATATGAGTGCTTATTGGCGGGGAAATTTACCGGCACAGGATCCTGATTGTGACAGAGCATGCACTGGGTCTGATGCAGATCCTGCTGAAGCCCAATTTCTTCGTGATTGGTGGAATAAGCGATAGCTCCACCCCGGGTGTAAAGCCTAATACGTTCCACATCCCGATGCGCAGCAAAATCATCAATGGTGTTTTGAATCCTGTCCTGATCATTTACCAGCATGGATTCCTGTAAAACCGATAGCACGGTCTCGGTCAACTCCAAACCATTCTGACGTAAAATGCGAATGGTCGCCCTTTCCTGAACTTTCACGTTTATGAAAGTTGTCACCAGGAACACCCCAGCTAACATTATTGAGGTGATGATAGTCATCTTTCCCGCAACACTGAGTTTCATGCGCAGCCTCCCCCTTTTGGGTCAGGACAATTCCACGAAAGGATCTTTGGGTTTGGCATCGGTCAAAGGACCTTCCGGAAATACCGGCAGATACCGTACGGCCAAACTGAAAGCGTAAATACCCAGGGCCACCATGCCCATCGAGACAACAAACTCCATCCAGTGGGGTTTGTAATCGGCTCCGGTTCCCAGCTGAAACGCAGTCACGGCAACATTCATTCGATTGAAAATTACGCCCAGAACCACTAACAACTGAGCGCCACCGAGCCAGAGCATATTTTCACGCACCTTCCGCGTGAAAAGCAGCATCATGGGCACAATGCCTCCCAGGGTAATTTCAGCCAGGAAGAACCACGATGCGGTATCAAATTTAAAAACGTATTGGAAGGCGTCGCGAATAATCAAATCTTCCACCCGGATAACCAGGTAGACCAAAAGCATAACGGCTGAAGCCCGGCCCACTCCCCGCAACAACCGGGGTTTGAAGCGATGTCCCAATCCGCGAAGAGTAAAAAATGCTTCTACATTCGTCATGGAAAGCCCCAGCGTTATTGCCGAAACAAAAAACAAAATGGGAAGAATGGGTGAGTACCAAAGAGGGTGTAACTTCTGCGGCGCAATGACATAAAGCGTGCCCAGAGAACTTTGATGAAGAGTGGAAAGCAATACCCCGGCAATGACCAATCCTGGCGTCAAATATTTGTGCATAAATTTCGACTGACGAATGAAACCGAATCGCTCAAAAACCAGAGGCAGAAACTCCAGGAATAGGACTGTTGTGTAAAGCATCACACACCAGCCCACCTCAAACATTACCGAATGCGGATTCCAAAATACCAGCGGGTGCCAGATATTCCACGGCCGCCCCAAATCCACCAGTAAGGCCATCACCACAATGATGTAACCCAGGAAAGCAGTCAGGACTGCAGGCCGGGCCATGGACTGGTAATTCTTAAGATGAAAAATATAGACCACCGCTGTAACAGTAAAACCACCTGCACCAAGGGCCACTCCACACAGCAAATCAAATCCAATCCACAGCCCCCAGGGCATGGAGTCACTCAGATTTGAAATGGCCCCCAGGCCCATTGTGTAACGCCGGAAAAGAATAAAAACCAATAGGGCCACCAGCCCTAAAAAGAACGATGACCAAAAATGCGGGCGAAGGACTTTTACTCTACTCATGAGACCGACCTCTTTCTTTTTCCTCAGCCGCAGCCACTGCTTCTTTCCTTGATCCCAACCAATGCATTCCACCCAAAAAAGCACCCCAGACCGGAATGATGGCTGGCAACTTTTCCAACACATTCCATGTCAAATGAGGCAAGTCCTGGTGAGGCACATTGTCTGGCAAGCCGGATTCTTTAATTGGATGAGTCAAAAGCATCAAAACACAGGTACCACCAGCTTCTTCTTCACCGTAAATGGTATCCTGATATTTGTCGGGGTTGGCAGCTAACCTTCGTTTGGCTTCATTCATCATGATTTCACGCTCGCCAAAATTGGTGGCTCCGGTAGGACAAATGCTGGCACAGGCGGTGGGTAAGTCTTCGGTAACCCGATGCACACACATATCGCACTTGCGAATTCGCGGGTTGCGTTCAAACCATTCGTAAGTTGGGATTTCAAAGGGACAGGCCATCATGCAATAACGACACCCAATGCATTTTGAAGCATCCCAGGTTACAGGCCCGAAAGAAGATTTTTCCAATGCAGCCACCGGGCAAACCGAAGCGCAGGTTGGATCCTCACAACTCATGCACAAGTGCCGGGTGTACTGATTATTCCCCAGGTCTTCCACCCAGGTAAACGATTCATGATCCAGTTTTTCAGGTTTATGAAGAAGCTGATCATGCTCCGACTGGCACCCCTGCTCACAGGCTCCACACCCTATGCAAAGGCTTTGATCGAATAGAATCGCGTATTTTGACATGGCTATCACTCTCCGTTGTCTTCAAAACGTAAATCGAATGACCACCTGATAATTTTTACGCTTTTAAAACCTCAAGTAAAGTTTATTTTTTAACAACCCACACTAACCCACTGGGATTTAATGACTTATGATTTACAGAAGTTATATGGTCTAATATATTCTAAATTAAATAACTGAAAGGCGAATATAGGGTTGGGAGTTTTCCAGTGTAAAAACCATAAACACACAAACCCGCCAACTGTTGAATTCTTAAACACTTAGAAATTTTACTATTTAAAAATATTTGATGACTATGTAATTATTTTCAGCAGTCAGAGGGTCCGGGAATGCTCACCTCTTCAAAAACCACATAACACCAGACTTCGGGGTTGCTCAAAAGAAACGCTGATCAATAACTCTCGCGCTTAATATTTGCCCCCAGCGCGGCCAGCCTCACTTCAATTTTTTCATAACCACGATCAATGTGATAAACCCGGTTCACTTCCGTGGTGCCTTCAGCAGCAGCCCCCGCCAAAACCAGGGCCGCGCTGGCCCGTAAATCCGTGGCCATCACCGGTGCTCCCTGTAGCTTTTCAGACCCGAAAATAGTCGCCTTGTTTCCATCGAGACGAATATCAGCCCCCAAGCGGTTCAGTTCCGACACGTGGGTAAAGCGGTCATTATAAATGCTGTCAGTCATGAAACTCGTGCCATCGGCCAGAGCACAAACAGCCATAATTTGAGCCTGCATATCGGTGGGGAAGCCCGGATAAGGCCGGGTCACCACTTCAATTCTTTTGGGACGCCGGTCCATTTCCACGGTAATCAAATCTTCATCTTCAATAATTTCACAGCCAAGATCCAACAAGACGCTTACCACCGAACGCAAATGTGAAGGATTAACCCGACTCATTGTCACCCGGCCGCCAGTCATGGCCACGCCGGCCATGAAGGTGCCCGCTTCAATTCGATCAGCCATAACCCGATGCTTCAGTGGGGCAATTTCATTGACACCTTCAATGCGCATGGTATTTGTACCGATGCCTTCAATTTTGGCTCCGCTGCGCACCAGGGCTTCGGCCAGACCGGTCACTTCCGGCTCCACAGCACAGTTTTCAAGTTCCGTAACACCTTCGGCAAGAACCGCAGCCATCAGAATATTAGCCGAAGCTCCCACCGAAACGGGTTCAAAACGGAAACGAGTGCCTTGTAAACGTCCTTTGGTTTTCCCAACAATGTACCCTTCATCCAGGTCCAGCTCGGCACCTAAAGCCTGCATAGCGTCCAAGTGAAGATTCACCGGCCGGGGGCCCCAGGCGCACCCTCCGGGCAATGAAACCCTGGCTTCGCCGTGATAGGCCAACAGCGGCCCCAGAACATAAATACTGGCACGCATTTTACGAACCAGATCATAAGGAGCGTTGCAGCCGTCCTGGTGGGTTGTATCGATGGTCAGTCGGGAGTTTTCAAAATTACAAACAGCACCAAGTTCTTCGAGAATGGTCATGAAGAAACGCACATCCACCAAATCGGGGACATTTTCAATAATCGTTTCACCACGAGCCAATAAAGCTGCAGCCATGAGGGGCAAAACCGCATTTTTGGCTCCGCCAATTGCAATTTCTCCCACCAGAGGAGTGGGCCCCTTGATTACAAATCTGTCCACGCTCAGCCTCCCTGCGGCGTTGGTTATTGGTCGGTTATTTGAGCAGAGACCACCCGGTCACGGTGGCTGTAATCCTGAATTACCTGTATATCGCTGCCACCGGAGGCAGCAAAAATATCGCTGACATCCTGGGCCTGGTCGTCGCCAATCTCCACAATAATGTATCCACCAGGCCGCACCCAGCGTGCCATCTCCGCAGCCAAAGCCTTGTAAAACACCAGACCGTCGGGTCCACCATCCAGAGCTTCACGTGGGTCATGCTGAGCCACTTCCACCGATAGCCCGTCAATATCGCCCCGGCGCACATAAGGCGGATTGCTCACCAGCAGGTCCACCTGTCCCTTTAGCTGAGATGGAATGGACTCAAAACGATTGCCTTGGTGAAAGTTCACTCTGGCACTGACTTCCAACTGGCTGGCATTGCGTGTGGCCAGAGCAATGGCCTTGGGATTAATATCTGAAGCATGCAATACCAACTGCGGAATTTCACAAGCCAAACTGATGCCCACAATGCCTGTTCCGCAACCAATTTCCACAGCTACGGGTTCCACCAATCTATGGTCCGCCGGAGTCAGCAGCTCGGCTGCCGCTTCCACCAGGTGTTCAGTTTCAGGACGGGGAATAAAAACGCCGGCTTCAACTTTAAAGGGTCGGGAATAAAATTCAACCATGCCCAAAATAGTTTGCAGAGGCTCACCGCTACCTCGACGCCGAACCAATTCGCGGTAGCTGTCCAACTCGGGGCCAAACACCGGCCGGTCAGCCTGCATGTACAATTCCATGCGGGACATTCCCAGAACATCGCCCAGCAAACGCTCGGCATTCAGGCGGCAGGAGTCCAGCCCTTTACTCTCAAAATATCCGGTCGTAACCTTAATGAGCTCACGAACGGTTTTATTTTCCGCTGCTGCTGGCATCATTTGCGCGTGGCGGCCAGGGCTTCTTCACGGCGGTAGGCCAGAATGGCATCTACCACTTCGTCAAGATTGCCAGCCATTACCGCATCCAGACTGTGAATCGTCAGGCCGATACGATGGTCGGTGACCCTGCTCTGGGGAAAATTATAAGTCCTGATTTTAGCACTGCGGTCACCAGTACCAACCTGACTTTTACGCTCGGCAGCCATTTCCGCTTCCTGCTCCATAATGGCTTGTTCCAGCAAACGGGAACGCAGGACCTTCATGGCCTTGGCTTTATTTTTGTGCTGGCTTTTTTCATCCTGACACTGAACAACCAAACCGGTGGGTTCGTGAGTAATGCGCACTGCGCTGTCAGTGGTATTTACCGACTGACCACCCGGCCCCTGGGCCCGGTAAACATCGATCCGCAGGTCTTCATTGCGAATGTTCAGGTCAACTTCTTCAGCTTCAGGCAAAGCAGCCACGGTGATGGCCGAAGTATGCACCCGTCCCTGGCTTTCGGTAGCAGGCACCCGTTGCACACGGTGCACCCCGCTTTCCCAACGCAGAATACCAAAAGCCCCTTCACCACGCACAGCGTAGCTGACTTCCTTCACACCTCCGGCAGTGCCTTCGGTCATATCAACGAGCTCTGTTTTCCAGCCCCGCTTCTCAGCATAACGAATGTACATGCGGGAAATTTCCTCGGCAAAAAGAGCGGCCTCGTCGCCACCGGTACCTGCACGAACTTCCAAAATAACATCACGGTCATCATTGGGATCGTGAGGCAGCAAGGCTGTTTCCAGATCCTCTTCAGCCTTGGCATAAGCAGGTTCCAGTTCTCCAATTTCCTCACGAATCATTTCCTGCATTTCAGGATCCGATTCATCTTTCAACAACTCACGGCTATCGTCCAATTGTTCCCCGAGGGAAAGCCACTTTTCACCAAAAGCCAGGTTCTTACTCACCCGCGAATGTTCCCGGGTTAATTTGCGATAAGCATCCTGATCGTTTAAAGATTCCGGCTTGGAAAGCTCGTCACTCAATTCCTGGTATCGCTGGCGCAAGGTTTCAACATTGGCCTTCAAGAGACATCTCCCTCTGTGGATTCTTCAGATTTTTCATCACGTACGGATTCAGCTGCACTGTCCAAGGGCATATCGTAATACACCCGCTCCTTGAAGTCATCACCTTCCGGTGTCAATACCGCTCGCAAAGCAGCCATCGATACGGTCAGTTGATCATCATCCGGTTCGCTGGTGGTAATCTTCTGAAGCAACAGCCCGGGTAGAATGACGGGCTTCAGGAACCAGGCTTTGGCGTATTTTCCGGAAAGCTTGATCGCTTCATAAGCCAGTCCGCCAATGACAGGTACAAAGGCAATGCGTTGCAAACGGTCAACAATTTCTTCCGGACGCCCCAGCAATGAGAAAACCAGAATGGAGATCAGCATGACAAAGAACAGGAAGCTGGTTCCGCAACGGGGATGCAAAGTTGTGTATTCCCGGGAACCCTCGGCATCCAGAGGGCGACCATTTTCAAAAGCATGAATGCATTTATGCTCGGCACCATGGTACTCAAAGACCCGAGCCATGTCCGGCAGCTTGCTGACAGCCAGCAGGTAAGCCACAAACATAGCCACCCGAATAATGCCATCGACAATATTCCAGGTCAAACTGCCAGCATCTTCACCGACCACCAGGTCGGTCAGCAGAATGGGGAGGTAAAAAAACAGGCCCAGGCTCATGACAAAAGAGAACGCTACCGTGGCCCACATCATGAGGGTGTCTTTCACGCTGGTCTTCTGATTTTCAATACGGTCTTCGCTGGTTGCCTGATCGGCCGAGAACATCAGGGCGTCAATACCCAGCCCCATGGTTTCAATCAGATGAATACCACCACGAACCACGGGAATGTTCAGGAAGGGCAACTTTTTCATAATGCTGCCAAAGGTTTTCTTGCGAACCACAATTCGCCCGTCAGGAGTGCGTACAGCCATGGCCAGGTAAGATGGGCTGCGCATCATTACCCCTTCAATAAGGGCCTGACCACCTACGGCCAAATCCATATCCCGGGCATCAGAAGCATCAACCGAAGCAGGATTATCCACAGCACCAGTATCTTGACTTTGAGTATCGCTCATCACATCTCCCATTAAAAGGGTTGCAACCGGAGTTGCAAGGTATCAAAGAGAGGGTGCCGGGACAATCACCCAGCACCCTCAGGAAGCTTTTCTTGAAGCTTTTCTTGAAGCTTTTCTTGAAGCTTTCGAGGTTCCCCCTAAAAAGCAAAGGGAAAACTCTTTCGAGACCAGCCTACTTCTTGGCGGTGGCAGAATTCTCGTACCGTTTGCGGAAACGTTCCACACGACCGGCTGTATCCATGATTTTCTGCTTGCCGGTGTAAAATGGGTGGCAATTGGAGCAAATTTCCACGTTCAGCGAGTTCTTGGTCGACCGGGTATTGATTACGTTGCCACAGAGGCAAGTAATGGTGCAGTCAACGTATTTTGGATGAATATTCTGTTTCATTTTTCTAGCTGCCTTTTTTATCTATCCTGTCGGACTATCCTGCGGCTTCTTTAAGCCAGGAATATTGAATACAGGTTGAGGCCAAAAAGAAGTAAGGAATGAGCTCAATTGCAAGGATATTTTTTATCAAAATACCAAACAATTTAAACACTTTGCTCTTTTTTTTGGCTTTCTGGCTGAAAACAGGGCCAAAAATCAAGTATTCATTGCGCCCAGGAACTGCTCATTATTTTTGGTTTTACCCAGCTTGGCGATCAAAAACTCCATGGCTTCAATGGGGTTGTAATCGCTCAGGTACTTGCGCAGAACCCATATTTTAGCCAAATCCTTGCTATCGATAAGCAGGTCTTCTTTCCGGGTCCCGGACTTGAATATGTCCATGGCAGGGTAAACACGACGCTCTGCGATTTTTCGGTCGAGAACCATTTCCATGTTACCGGTCCCCTTAAATTCTTCAAAAATGACCTCATCCATACGGCTGCCAGTCTCCACCAAAGCTGTCGCAATGATGGTGAGTGAGCCACCGTCTTCAATATTACGGGCCGCTCCGAAGAAACGCTTGGGCTTTTGCAAGGCGTTGGAATCCACACCACCGGAAAGAATTTTTCCAGAGTGAGGCACCACAGCATTGTGAGCCCGGGCCAGGCGGGTAATGGAATCCAGAAGAATAACCACATCGAGTCCGTTTTCCACCAGTCGGCGACTTTTGGCCAGAACCATATTTGCCACTTGCACGTGACGCTCGGCAGGTTCATCGAAAGTGGAGCTGACCACTTCACCGTTAACCGACCGAGCCATATCCGTCACTTCTTCCGGACGCTCATCAATGAGCAGCACAATCAGGTGCACTTCCGGATGATTAATACTGATGGAATTGGCAATCTGCTGCAAAATGATGGTTTTTCCGGCACGGGGAGGAGAAACAATAAGCCCACGCTGACCTTTGCCAATGGGCGACAGGAGATTTATTAGCCGGGTGGTCAGAATTTTTGGATCCCCTTCGAGATTCAAAATATCCTCGGGGTACAAAGGTGTCAGGTTGTCAAAGAGGGTGACCTTCTTGGCAGCCTTGGGGTCCTTGTAGTTAACAGATTCAACCTTCAGCAGGGCAAAGTAGCGCTCATTGTCTTTGGGAGGCCGCACCTGGCCTGCCACCGTATCACCGGTTTTGAGGGCAAACTTTTTAATTTGGGACGGGGAAAGATAAATATCATCGGGACCGGGCAGGTAGTTGTATTTGGCAGCCCGCAGAAATCCGTAGCCTTCGGCCAGGACCTGCAGCACACCCTCAGCATAAATAAGCCCGTTTTTTTCCGTCTGTCCTTCAAGGATCTTAAAAATAAGTTCAGACTTTCGGAGGGTGCTGACCGCTTCAATTTCCATCTCCTGGGCAACATCCACTAATTCGTGAATGTCCATTTCCTGCAGTATCTTTATGTCCATTTTGCTGTTGGCACCATTCTTTTTGGGTTTGGGGGCTGGTTTTTTCGCCCTGACCGGTTTCTTTGTTTTCACACCTTCAGTCTCTTTGGCAGCTAATGGTGTTTCTGATGATTTTTTTTGTTCGTTTTTTTCCATGTTCATTTCACCGATCCTGTAGACCTGATTACCTGAATTCTGAGCGGAATCCCGATTTTCAACCGGACCCTCAAAAGGAAACCGGATCTAACGGGGGCAAAGGGTATATTTCAAAAGTGGTGTGTGTTATTCCTCAAGGTCTGAGTCAACAATCAGCCCGCGTTGGATACTCAGGATATTCAGGGTACTCAGGGCATTCCAAGAATGTCCTGCAGGAAATCTCCTGGCGCGAAATAATAAACTGATTGCTGAAGTATTGGATAATATTAGCACATCAAATGCCAACAGGGAAACCTATTTATTTTCACTTTGCATTATTTTCAGACTGTACATCGGAAAATGATACAACAGGACCCCATTTTCACAATGGGGCCCTGTCTGAAATTCTTAAAAATCTGGTTGTGACGACAACTCTTCGTAGGTCTTGTAATTGGCATCAGAGGCAGTGAAGTCTCCGGTTTCAATTTGAACCATACTCAGGAAAAGGAAACCCTGGTCATCCGACGGGAAGTTCAGAGTCATGGCCCGGCCAATTTCTTCAGCCCGGCGGAATTTTTCCATGCTGCGGGTTTTCAGGTCAGCTTTGAGCACGGCATCCTCTTCCAGATCGCCATCACCTTTAAGCTTCATGCCGTAGTCATAATAGGCACGCAAACGAGCCAGCATGGTTCGCTGGTTCAAACTGGGATCCAACTCAGCGGAACGATCCAAAGCCACAATGGCGTCTTCGTAGCGACCCACAGAATTCATTCTGTACCAGTTACCAGCTGTGCGCAGAAGCAGGTTATTATCTTCATCGTTTTCGGCAATCACATCGGCTTCGTTCAAGTCCACAACCCTTACGTAAAGATCCGCCCCACGACCGTATTCACCGTCATCCACGGCCAGGGAAGCAATATCCATCAGCAAACGAACGTCATCACCGTGTTCACTCAGCAATTCATTGTACAACTGCCCAGCCTCTTCATCGCGGCCCAATAAATCCAATACGTTGGCTTTATCCAGGTTTAGGGAATAAGCCTCGGGATTGGCTTCCAGAGACTGGTTCAACAGCTCCAGAGCCTCTTCCCGCAAAGGAGTGGCCTGAGTACCAGTGGTATCTTCATCGGCCATCTGCATTTTCATGCGGGCAATACTTTTGATGGGAGTCAGACTGTCCGGCAAGGCAGCAAAAGCCAAACGCAAGTGGCCTTCAGCTTGTTCAAAATGACGGCCCTCCCAATCCAGGGCTGCCTGACGCACCCGGTTGGCATAGTTGTACTCCAGAGACTCCTTGACCATTTTGGACCATTCTGCGGCGTCCAGCTCAAGAGTCCTCATATAGGCATCGTAGGCCAACTGGTAGTTCTTTTTGGCTTCCGGGTAATCGTCAACTTCCACGGCCTCGAGGGCCAAATGACTGTAAGCTTCACCCAGGTAATAATAAGCGTCGGGTTCATCATCCCCGTACTGGAAACCATCATGAATCACATTGACCGCTTTGTCGTAGCTTTGCTCGTCGATGTAAAGAATGGCACTGGTTGTATGAGCGGAACGGCATCCAGCCACTACAACAACGGCCAAAAGAGCAAACAACAGGATAAGGCGCGATTTGGACATTAAAAATCCCCCTCGGGACTGGGCGGCAAAGACTGCCGAAATGGGAACACCCCTGACGGGACAAACCCGGAATGAAGTGGGGAACAACAGAACACCTGAACTAAAATTCGAGGACGGAAACCCGCCTCTTCGCTTGTAATAGATATAAAATGGGCTGCTTGGCTGTCAACTTGATTATTGTTTCGCACCCTAATTTGACTCCGGGGAATGACCTTTCATTTGCCGTTTCAAATGTCCGGAACGGAGACCCTTACCACCTCTACGCCCATTTAAGGTACCAAATGGCAGAATTTCCAAATACCGCGACCGTTGTTCATCGTCCAGAATTTCCAATTCCTGGAGCATGGTTTCAGTTACCATAGAGTCGAGTTTGGCTTGCTGGCGGCCCACTTCAGCAATTAAAGGACGAATAATAGAAATTTCAAACCCCGGTTGACCTGCAGCCTCCACCAAAGTCTTTTGAGCTTTGACGATAGTTTGACGTTGCTCTTTGAAACCTTCAATTGCCTTGCCGTGAATATCTTTGAACTCCGAAGCCTTGTCATTTTCGAGGCCCAATTGCTTGATCACATATTCCAGTCTTTTGTCCACAATCCCCCGCCGAAAAGCTCCTCTTTCACCTTTTTCAGGATGTCGATCGGATGGTTTCCCCCTTTCATGCAAAACTGAATGAGGCTCTGATGGGATACATCCTGGAGCCGAACGAGTCTGTTCACTACTGAGTCGAACCCAAAGACCCACGTTCAATCCCAATGAAATTAGCGCCAGCAATACCAGAAATCTTTTCATGATCCTTCGCTTTCGTCTTGCATTCCCGGATCCAGCCAAATTTCCGCCAAACCGGTGGTGGCGGTTTCATCGAGCCATGACGATTCATCACTCCAAAGACCGGTTGACTCGTCGGAACCCTGGTCTGTTGCCTGAGCTTGCTGAGAAATACCAGGTAACATGACTCCAACCATCAGGCCAACAACCACGGCACCGGCGGCAACTGCTCCCCGTACGAGGGAACCATCGCCAAAGAACCAGCCGGCAGGAGAGTTATTATCCAGGGTTTGGGCTCGCACCTTGGGCCAGACAGTCGACCCGAGGTCAGATTCCGGAACTCGGCCCTCTTCCAGCAGATCCCACAATTCCCTGTCATGTCCTTTGTTCATGATTCTCCCGCTTTCTCTTTCAGGGCATCGCCCAACTGACGCATGGCTCTTTGAATTAAAGATTCAACCGCCGGAACCGTCGCATCCATGGCTTCTGCTATTTCCCGATATTTCAAGCCCTGGAAACGATGCAAAACCAAGGCCTGCCTTTGTCTTTCCGGTAATTGGGCAATGGCTTGTTTTACCCGCAGAGCATCATTTTTTTTGTGATACTCTGTTTCCGGATTAGCCCTGTCATCGGCATGGTCATGATAATCCGGATCAAACCGTATCCAGCTGATAACTTTCCGGCGGCGCAGTTTGCTGCGAGCAAGATTTCCGGCAATGCGAAACAGCCAACTCTGGAACTTCCCCTCAGGCGAATATTTGTCAGCCTGGTGATACACTTTTACAAAGGTATCCTGGGTCAAATCTTCGGCTTCTTCCACCGAAGAAAGCATGTGCACAAGAAAGGCCCTCACTTGATTTTCCCAACGCTGAACAAGGAGGCGGAAAGCCGCCTCCCTGCCCTGCTGTATGGCTTGCATGAGAGCATCATCGTGCATGTTATCAGACACTGGATATTACCTTCTGCCCTTGCCAATGACGACCATAAGTGGCTTAGCCATCACATCTTTTAACTGGCTTGCTGTCACAACCAAAATTCCCCTGCCCGCATCCGGATCCATGGTTCCCTTTTTTCCCATGGTTGCCACGAGGAGATTTTCCTTTTCCACCGTGGCGGGACCCGCGTTCGCCCATGACAAGCATTTTATCGCGTTGTTCATCGGTTAATTCCTTGCGCACAGCCAGGCGAGTTTTCAAACGCAGGGCTTTCATTTCTGTTTTTAATTCACCCATTTTCTCATTTAAATCCAAGACGGTATTTTCTGAAGGATTGTCTTTCAGCATTTCGCCTTTTATTTCGTTACGAAGACGCTTCATTTCTTTTCGTTTCTGCAGGCCTTCATCACGGGAATTTTCAAATAAGACTTTTATGGTTGATTGCTGGTCTTCAGTCAATTCCAGCCGCTTGGCCATCATTTCCAAACGATGACCTTTTCCTTCGCCCGGTCCATCACCGCAACGGCCAGGCCCCCTGCCCTGAGCCGAAACCAGGCCGGCGGTCAGAATCAGTGTGAGAACAAGAATTGATTTTCCGAAACTGAGGAAGCGGGAATTGATTTTGTTATGAGTTTTCATTTTTTCTCCAGGGCTTTTCAGCCGAACGGTTCAAGAGTTGTTTTTCGGGTTCGAAAACAAAACGCACCAATTTCAAGATACCAGCGAAAAAAATCACCTTTGTAAACGAGACAGGTTTTCCCGCAGGAATTTATTATTCGGTTCCTGAACCAGACCCCTCTCGAAAACGGCCTTGGCCTGGTCTTTTTGACCCGATCGTGCCAGCAGAACCCCCAGATCCAAATATCCCTGAGCTTGTTCAGGGTGGTGAGCCACAAGTTGTTTAGCCGCAAAAAGAGCCTCTTCTTTGCGCCCGGCTCTGCTGAGAAGAACCACAACATTGTGCAAAGTTTCAAAATCACCGGGAAAATCATCTAATAGAATGAATGCTTCTTCCAGAGCCTTTGCCTCGCGGCCAGCCTGTAAATGTGAGGCCACTACCGCCCGGCCCAAAACCAAATTGGGTGCCGCTGTCCGTGCTCCCATCATCAGAATTTCATCAGCCCTGGTTTCATGGCCCTGCTCACGCAAAACACTGACATATCCTAAATATGGAGCCGCTTGTTTCGGACTCTGGTCCACAGCCAATTGATACAGACCAGCCGCCCGTTCATAAGAATCCGGGTCCTGTTCCACAGCCCCCAAAATGGCCCAACGCTGGGCATGATTGGCCACCGCCAAAGGACGCCAGGCTTTCAGAGGTGCAGCCAACCCCCAGGGAATTATCAAGAGAAGAGCCACTGTTACAATTGCTATGGTTTGCCGGGAAAGACCACGCTTCGAAAAAAAGCCCTGCTTCAATTCCAGCAAGCCCACCAAAGCTAAAAGGGCCAGCGCAGGCAAAAGGACCATCCGGTAACGGCTGACTACAAAAAACAGACTTTGCGCGGCCATCAAAACCAAAAGAGCCACTGCGAGCCATCTCGTTTCAGCCCGTGCGCCTTTTCGCAGCACCGCCCCCGCCCCCACTAAGGCCAGAGCCACAATGAGCCACCAGGGAATAAACAGGTACTTCAACAAGGAAACATCCTGCTGCCACCCGTGGAATGAAGTCACCTGATCCAGTTCAAAAGCCTGAGTTTGAAGATGCATTTTCCGAAACCACATTTGCACAAAACGTGCAGGGTTTTCTCTGATGGTATTAAAGGCCAGTTCTCGCCACAGGGAATCGGCCTCAAGAATTGAAACAGGTTCACCTCCCAAACGCTGTTGAAGAGAAGAACAACCTGCCGGATCGGTCAACCAGTCCCCTTCAAGGCTGGTTCCCATACCTGTGGCAGCGGGCCCATTCCCCAAATATAAATTCAAACCACTGTTTAAAGAGGGCGGTGACAAATGTCCGCTGAGCTTGGAATTGTGAATCGTGGGAGGCAAGAGAACCAGAACCATGATCAGTAGGTGCATTCCCACCGATAACCAGGCACGAGAACGACCTGACCGTATCAGAGCCCACACCCCCAGGGGAGCCAAAACAAGCGTCGACCCTCGAAGTAAAACAGCAAGGCCCAGAACCAGACCTGCTGCCAGGGCACTGAGCAACCGGTGTTGCTTTGAACCGAGAAGAAAAAAATACAGGGTTATAAAAAATACCAGAGGCACTTCCACCAACGCCATCATTGTGTAAATGGAAAGCGGCAGGTAAAAAGCCACCAAAAAGGATGGCAGCCACAAGAACCAGAGCATTTTCCCGGATAATTCGGGAGCCAGTCGACCAGCCAGCAAACGCAGCAGAACCAACGTTGCGACCCAGCAAAAAATATTAAACAAATAAACCCGTTGCAGAGCACCGGTTGGCAGAACCAAGTCTTTTGACGATTCATACCCGACACCTAAACCAGCCAAAATTTTTGGATACAATGGGGACATAAAAAAAGGCCGGTTCACCGACTCGTCCCCGGCCATTTCCTGATTCAAGTGAAGATAAGCTTCGGAAAGATATTGCTGTTCGTCCAACAATGGCACCCTGGCAAAGACAGAAGAATCTGCCTGATATACCAAGGCAGCCCACCACCCTGTCAAAATCAGGGGTAATAAAACCCAGGCCCATGTTTTCATGCCCCTGTGGACCATCAGACGCTGAACCGGATCTCCAGGATGTCTCCGTCCTGAACCTGGTAGTTCTTTCCTTCAAGACGCATTTTATTGGCGGCTTTGGCGGCTGCCCAACTGCCCGCTTCGATCATGTCCTCATACCCAACAACTTCGGCACGAATGAATCCGCGTTGCAAATCAGAATGAATGACACCGGCGGCTTCAGGTGCGAAGGAACCTTTCCGCACGGGCCAGGCACGGCACTCATCGGGTCCCACGGTAAAAAAACTCTGCAAATCCAAGGCACTGTATGATGCCTGAATCATCAGATTCATGGCCGGTTCTTCAATGCCCAGATCATCAAGAAATTCTTTGGCATCTTCAGGGTCCAGCTCAGCCAGTTCTTCTTCCATGGTGGCACACAGACAAACGACCTGAGCTCCGGTTTTTTCTGCTGCCTGAATGGCATCGGCCGGTGGTTCCTGCCCCTCTTCAAGATTGAAGACGGCAATCATGGGTTTGGCGGTTAGAAAAGCGTAACCTGCTGCCATTTTTTCTTCATCGGGATTCAGTTCCAGATCCCTTAGAGGGCATTCATTTTCCAGTTGATCGCGGAATCGTTCAAACATGGGCGGCTCAAGAGGATTGCTGTGTTTGCCCATTCGCTCCTTCTCTTTGGTCAGCTTTTCCAATCGATTTTCAACCACCTGTAAATCAGCCAGGGCCAATTCCATGGATAGGGTTTCCAGATCGCCCTGAGGGTTCGGCGTCCCAAACCCCCCATCAAAACAACGAACCACCTGAGCCATGGCATCGACCCTGCGTCCGTGTTCCAGGAAGCGGGTTGCTTCCCGGGCACCGTCAGTTCCTACACCAGCCTGAAAACCTGGAATATCGACCCACTCCACACTGGTGGGGATTTTTCGCTTGGGATTGAACATTTTTGAAAGCACCTCGAGCCGCAGGTCAGGCACTTTTCCCACAGCAACGTGAGGATCGACGCCACCCTGTCCCGTAGGCAGACCCGCACCGGTAATGACATTAAAAAGAGTTGTTTTTCCGGTAAACTTAACCCCGAGAATTCCGATTTGCACTGCAGGCTCCCATACAGAAAATGGTCTAAAATTGAGGGGGAGCCAGCTCAGGGGTGAACGGTGCGGACCAGGGAGAAAAGGGTCCCTGAATACCATTTTTATCCACGGCGGCTACCCGAATGCGGTACTTGTTGCCAAAAACAACCTCCACACTCACATATTCCGATGGTAACGGGTCAAGGGTCTGAATGTCCACATCATTGATCATTACTTCAGCCACATAATATTCCACAGCAGTTCCATAAGTTGGTGCCGACCAGACATACTCCGCCGCGGGAGCAGAATCCACATCGGCAATTGCCTCAAAAAAACCACCACAAACACCGAATCCAGCGTACAAGGCAACAAAAAACAACAACCTAATGGGAGACAGCAGCTTGCTCATCATTGATAAAAACCATCCATTTTGTAACCCGAATTGGAACAGATTCCCAATCCCTGATAGTGCAACAAGGTAAGATAATTTTGTCTATCTGGCAAAATCATCTGAGATTTTTGAATTGCGGCTAAAAATCCAATTAAAGCCATTATTTTTAAATTCTGGGTTGCCAACTCTATGTATTTAACCGCATATTATCCGGGGCGCAAGGATGGCAGCCAAAGAATTGGACACTAGGGTCTTTTTTATTCAATCTTAAAAAGAACTCTGGCTTCACGGAGGATTTGTGATCACAAAAAATCAATTAACCGGTCTCTTCTTTTTTTTAAATATGGTGACAGGCCCCCTGAGTCTGCTGGGTGCGGATCTAAACGTACCTAACGACTATTATTCCATCAAAGAAGCCCTCTTGCACGCCCAAGCCAGCGACCATATTAAAATTGAGCCCGGTGAATATCTCGAACTTAATCTTGTGGTGCCACCCGGGGTTGCCCTTTCCGGAACCGGAGCCACTCCGGATGCCGTGGTAATCAATGCCGAGGGCCGCGGTCGAATAATGATCTGCGAGAGCCTCAATACCACAACCATCATTCGCAACATTACTTTTCTTAATGGGGCTGCCACCGGTTTTGCTGTTTATGACCAAAGTGGCGGAGCCATCCTCATGAACAACAGCGACCTGCGACTAGTCAATTGTAACTTCAGGAATAACACAGCCGAAGGTCACGGCGGCGCCATTCGCTGTTCCCACGCCTCACCTCAAATTATTAACTGTAATTTTGAAGGGAATACCGCTCTTCAGGGTGGTGGTGGTGCTATCGATTGCAGTTATGAAAGCAATCCTGTCCTGCAAAGTTGTTACTTTCTGGACAACACCGCCCTTTGGGGCGGGGCGCTTTCCTGTAGGGGGAGCTCGTCTCCTATAGTTCACGGATCTGGATTCGACCGTAACCTGGCCACCGGTGCTTTGGGTTACGGAGGTGGAGTCATGGCCGATTCCCAGGCTAATCCTCTATTTCAGGAATGTTCGTTTTTCGGAAATCAGGGAAATTACGGTGGTGCTTTAGCCAGTTTTGCCGGATCATCCACAAATCTTGACCATTGTACAGTCGTTGGAAATTCAAGTGTTTTTATTGGCGCAGGAATGCTCTGCATTCAATCTTATCCGTCCATAACCAATACTATCATTGCTTTTCAAGACGGTTTGTCGGTAGCCTGCAGCGGGGCATCGCTTCCAATCATTGAGTGCAGCAATATCTTTGGTAACAGTGGTGGTGATTGGTTCGGTTCCATTAGCCCCCAACTCCAAGTTGAGGGCAACTTGTCCGTTGATCCTCAATTCTGCGATCCCAACCTGGGCAACAACTTCCGTTTTAATCTGGTGCCCGATTCGCCGTGCGCCGGATCCGCCGATGGCTGTGGCCTGATGGGAGCCTGGAGTGCCCAATGCCAAACCACACCCGCTTATATTTCTGATTTTCTCAGCCAATGGGAAAATGGTCTCCCCAAAATATCCTGGACTTTGGGAAACCATGGCCCCACCCCGGAGTTGGTTTTGCGCAGAACTACCAAGAACCATCCGGATGGCCCGATCCAAATCCCCATCCGCATGACCGATTCCGGCTATTGTGAAGGGTGGGATCACCAGCTCATCCCCCAAGCCGATCAACAATACGTCTATAATCTCTTTGAAATTCAATTGAACGATTCACTGAAGCTCATTGATCAAACGACTCTTGATGGTAGCGGAATGTTTCAACCCCTCCACCTGCGCCACGCCTGGCCAAACCCCTTTAACCCCGCCACCACCATCAGTTTTGAAGTTTCCGGACAAAAGGAAATTACTGTTGAGGCCTACGACCTGCGAGGCCGTCGCGTCCGAAAATTGACCCGGCAGATATATATGACGGGAGTCCATTCTTTGGTGTGGGATGGTAAAAACGACTATGGACAGCCCCTTGAATCGGGCACTTATTTCATCAGGCTTCAATCAGGAACCCTGATCGAGAATCAAAAAGTATTGTTGCTCAAATAGCTTTTCGCCGGACAACAATCCCCGCTGCGGGCCGCCCATCCGGGTCGTGCCCTTCTTCCGAAGCAATAATATCAAACTCATGCTTGGGAAAAGCCTGAATCAACTCTCCGGGTGCCAAACGGTGTATTGGTCGGGGATGGCCATTATAGCCAGCTACCTGTCGAAAGGTCCGGACCATTGCCACCCCTGAAGGCTGTAACATTTTTGGTAAGTGAGCCAGCAGGCCTCGCTCCAAATAGCGGAAATTTAAGATAACCGACCAAGGCCCTGCCGGAATCTGTTTCAGATCCCGTAAATCTCCGGAAATGAATTCACAGGAAACCGACCGGCTTCGAGCCAAAGTGCGTCCCATTTCAAGAGCTTCGTCCTGCCAATCAATACCCAGGGTTCGATATCCCCGTTCAGCCAAATAAACCACAGCTCGCCCACTGCCACAGGCGAGGTCAAGGACCGGACCCGCCGACGGGGGTGGAAGCCAGTCTTCATATTGAACCAACCAGGGCGGTGGGGACCACAAATGGTTCTTCGAGTCCCCGGTTTGTTTGAACTCAGCAGGACACTGCCGACCTGCCCAGCCCAGAGAATCTACCGTTGTCCGGCCTCTTTTTTCCAGTTCCCGGGCAATATGACTGGCCTGGTCACTTTGACCTGCCACCACAAGCATGGCTTCGTGGCGGGGTGGAAGAAAAATGGATGGTAAAAGATGATCCAGATCCAACTTGTGTACTGGCAACTCATTAACATCATCAAGCTGGTGATGGGTTGCCCCCTTGAGATGCCCTTTCCTGAATTCGGAAAAGGGCCGAACATCCAGGATATTACCCGCTTGCCAGCCCTGGCATGATTCCAAAAATGTTCGCATCAATAAATACCTCTTCAAGAAGTTGCCGTTCATCCCAAAATGGAACTAAATTATGCTGACATCTTTGCTACATAGTGCGAGACTGCTGCCGAAGTCAACTGACTGAAGGCAGTAGCCTGGGTTATTCACCGAATGAATTCAATACAAAGCTTTCGCGCTTTCCCATAAACGAAACCATAATTGACGCCGCCAAGGAGAAAACATGCCCGCAATTCAACAGTTCACTGTTACTCCCAACCTGCCCGAACCGCTGCAGCCCCTGCTCCAGATTGCCAACAATATTTGGTGGAGCTGGAACATCGAAGCGATCAACCTGCTGCGCCGGGTGGATTCTGAATTGTGGGACACTCATCACGGCAACCCAATTGCTGTTTTGGGCTCTCTCTCCTCGGAAAGGGTCGCCAAGCTGGTCAAAGACCGGGCTTTTCTGGCCCATCTGGAACGAGTAAAAGGTGATTTGGACCGATACCTTAATTTGACTTCATGGTTCGAGAGCGAACACCCGGAGAACAACCAGTCACTCATTTCATATTTTTCCATGGAATTTGGATTGCACGAATCGCTCCCTCTTTACAGTGGAGGACTCGGCATTCTGGCTGGTGACCATCTGAAATCGGCCTCTGATTTGGGCCTGCCTCTAATTGGAGTCGGTCTGGCCTATCAAACAGGATACTTTAACCAGTACCTGAACCATGATGGTTGGCAAATGGAAGAATACACCGTCAACGATTTTTACAACATGTCCATGCAGTTGGAAAAAGATGACGACGGAAACGATGTCACCATTGAAGTGCATTATCCGGGAAGAACGGTCACGGCAAAAATTTGGCGGGTTCAGGTAGGACGTAATCCCCTGTTCCTGCTGGACACCAATCTTCAAATGAATCGAACGGAAGATCGGGAACTGACCAGCAAGTTGTATGGCGGCGATACCGAGATGCGCATCCGGCAGGAAATTTTGCTGGGCATTGGCGGCCTGCGTGCCCTGATCAAACTGGATCTGGAGCCAAGCATGTGCCACCTGAATGAAGGCCATTCTGCTTTCCTGGCTCTGGAAAGAATTAACCTGCTGATGAAAAACCGGGGCCTCAGCTATGAGACCGCTTTTGAAATGGTGCGGGCCACCAATGTCTTCACCACCCACACCCCGGTTCCTGCAGGTAACGACCGGTTCCAACCCGAGCTGATGCAAACTTATTTGGCCAGCAAAGCCAATGATCTTGGCATCAGCATGGATGAACTGATGGCCCTGGGTCGGGAAAACCCTGACAATAAAAATGAGACTTTTTGCATGACCGTTCTGGCCTTGCGCTTAAGCCGCAACGCCAATGGCGTGTCTGAGCTTCATGGCCACGTATCGCGTGACATGTGGAAAAACTTATGGCCCGGTGTCCCCACTGAAGAAGTGCCCATCGCCCATGTGACCAACGGCATTCACACCCGCAGCTGGCTTTGCAGTGAAATTGCCCGCCTCTACGACCGCTACCTCGGTCCCCGCTGGCATGAAGAGCCAACTAACAAAACCATCTGGGATAGAGTTGAACTCATCCCTGATGCCGAATTATGGAGATCTCACGAACGCATGCGTGAACGCCTGGTAGGCTTCATTCGTGGACGGATGCACAAGCAAGCCCTGAAGCGCGGCTCACACCGTGCCACTATTGAAGCGGCCTCCGAAGTTCTGGATCCTGAAGCCTTGACCATTGGCTTTGCCCGCCGTTTTGCCACTTACAAAAGGGCCGCCATGATTTTACGCGACCCTGCTCGTCTATCTCAGATTCTCAACGACCCGGAGAGGCCGGTTCAGCTCATTTTTGCAGGTAAGGCCCACCCTATGGACCAGCCTGGGAAAGAGCTTATTCGCCAGCTGGTTCACCTTGCAGAAGAAGAAGGCTTCCGTCATCGCATTGTTTTTGTGGAAGATTACAACATTGAAGTGGCCCGCTATATGGTTCAGGGTGTTGACATGTGGTTAAACACTCCGCGGCGTCCGCTTGAAGCCAGTGGCACCAGTGGAATGAAAGTTCCTCCCAACGGAGGCATTAACCTTTCAATTCCCGATGGCTGGTGGTGTGAAGGATACGAACCCGGCAACGGCTGGACCATTGGCGGAGGCGAAACCTTCGAAGATGAAGTCTATCAGGATGAAGTGGAAAGCACGGCTCTGTACGATCTGCTGGAAAATGAAATCGTACCCATTTTCTACGACCGCAGCAGTGACGATGTGCCCCGTGAATGGACACGCATCATGAAAAACAGTATGCGAACGGTGAACGCTGAATTTAATACCAACCGCATGGTTGAAGAATACACTCAACGTTTTTATGTGCCTGCCCTTGAAAACGCCGAAAGGCTGGAAGCGGACAACTACAAAAAAGCCGCGGAATTGAGTCAATGGCGGGCTTCCACTTTAAAGAAATGGCCTCAATTGAAAGTGAATTGTGTAGATTCCGCCCCTCTTGCTGCCCACCCCATGGGCACTCAATTACCGGTAAAAGCTGCCATCGACCTGGGAGGAATTCCTGTCGAAGATGTCCTGGTTGAAGTCTATCACGGCCTGGTTAATGCTGCCGGAAATATTGTTGACGGGGAAACGGATACTCTTTTTGCTACCGACGAAACCCATGAAGGCGCCGTTGTGTTTAGTGGCAAAATTGCCTGCCGAAGGGCTGGAAGAAGAGGCTATACCGTTCGAGTAATGCCCCGCAAATCGGGATTCCCTCTGGGGCATTTCGAAGCGGGTGTTGTTTCCTGGTGGCAGGATACTGAAAGCCGTTCCTGCACTCCGGTTGCTGAAAGAGAAGCCAAAGCTACGACTAAGAATTGATGATTTGTTTATAAAAAAAACCCGGCCACCGTGCCGGGTTTTTTTATGATAACCCTGGAATTATACTTTTTAAATCGGCCACATATTTTCGAAACAACCGTCTGCCTTTAGGTGTGACTTTTATGGTTGTTAAAGGCTTTTTGCCTACAATAGATTTCTCCTGGGCCACCAACGCCCCCTCCTCCAGCTTCGACAAATGAACCGACAAAGTACCATCGGTCAGTTTTAGTTCATCTCTCAGGGAGGTGAAAGAAATACCTTTCCTTGTGCGCAGCAAAGAGGACAGGACCAGCAAGCGGACCCGACCATGAATTAACGGTAAAAGAAGGTCCCGACCCACCTGGCCAGCACCATTTTGCTGAATTTGCGCCACGCCAGGGGCCTCCTTGCCTTTGGCGTTTCATGCATCGTTTTTGGAAGCAGCTTCCTTGCCGCCCCGTTCGATATTTTTTTAAATTATCAGGGACCGGCGAAGTCAGTCTTGTTGTATCACCTTGCCGATCCCTGTTCATCAGGGGAGGCCGCCCTGCCTCCCCTGAAATCGGTTCAATTGACGAACGTTTGGTTTACCCCACCAAATCTCCCACCGCAAATCCTTTTGCAACCAGAAGTTTGATGAGGGGGCGACTGGCACCCAGGACCAGGTTGTCCGCCCCCTTGCCTCCCGGAGATCCTTCTCCAGTTCCCTTTCGGGGGATCCATTGCTCCGTCGGGATCCGGCCGCTCGTAGTTGAACCTTAACTATGTACTTTAATAACCAAAGTACTTTTATTTTTCAAGTTGTGTTTTTCTGAGTGTTGATTATTTATTTCCCGGATGTCCTCGGTTTCTTGCTAACCATGGTTAAGGGAAGGGGTTAGTTGCCTGCGGATTACCGGCAAATAAATAATCAACACTCAGAAAAAGGTCTGGTGAAAGATGGGCGGGAGGGTTTGGAAATTATTGAGAGGGGCATTTGTATTATTTGGGGATCATATTTGGAGGGAATTTGGGCAATTCTGGAGTGGGTTGGATGCTTTGTTTGGGAATGAGGCCTGGTCGAAGATAAAGTGTGGAAGTTGGCCCAAAACGAGAGAGGAAAAGTCTTGATGCCGGGTTTTACATTCTTTGCGGAACGGATTATCTTTTTTGGGTGGTTGAGATTAACGTTAACTAACGAGGTATTGTGATGCGGCAATTTGATCCGGAACAGGCGATGGTTGAGACTCGGCGGGAATTTGGGGAACACGGTGGCGTGGCACCTTCCATTGAGAGGTCAGCCACTTTTTCAGTTCTTGAGCCAGGAACCATGCCTCAGATTTTTGCAGGGGAGAAAACTCCTGAAGCTGGGGGCTGTTATCTTTATAGCCGACACTTTAATCCGACGGTGAATGTTCTGGCTCGGTATTTGGCAGCCATGGAAGGTACCGAGACTGGCATCTGCACTGGAACAGGCATGGGCGCCATTACGGTAACTATTCTTCAACTTTGTAAAATGGGATCTCACCTTGTGGCCAGCAACACCATTTATGGTGGGTCCCACGCATTTATTAAAGAAGTTTTGCCCGAGATGGGTGTGGAATCGACAATGATTGACCCCACCGATCTTGAGGCCGTCAAGGCCGCCATTCAGCCCAATACCAAAGCCATATACGTGGAAACCATGGGTAACCCCAAACTGAACATTGCCAACATTCCTGAATTGGCGAAAATTGCCAAAGCCGCTGGTGTTAAACTGATTGTCGACAATACGTTCACCCCTGTTCTGGTCTCGGCCAAAGAACTGGGTGCCGATATTGTGGTTTACTCCCTGACAAAATTTGTCAACGGTGCCAGTGACCTGATGGGTGGTGCTGTTCTGGGTGAGAAAGACTTTATTTTTGAACTGATGGATTTGCATACTGGCCGGGCCATGCTCCTTGGGCCCACCATGGACGCTCGGGTGGCTTTTGATATTGCCCAACGTTTGCCTTTGTTACCTCTGCGCATGAAAGAGCACTCCCTGAGAACCATGACTCTGGCTGAAACCGCCCAAGAAATGGGTGTGGATGTTTCTTATCCCGGTCTGGAAAGTCATCCTCAACACGAATTGCTGCGCTCAATGGTTAACGAGGGATATGGATTCGGTGGCCTGATGACCATTGACTGCAAGACTCTGGACAAGGCCAACGAGCTTATGTCTGTCTTGCAGAATCAGGAAAAATTTGGAGTCATCGCAGTTTCCCTCGGTTACTTCGATACTCTGATGTCCTGTTCAGGATCTTCAACTTCGTCTGAGCTGTCGGAAGAAGATCAACGCACCATGGAACTTTCCCCCGGCCTGGTTCGCATTGCCATTGGCCTTACCGGAAGCCTGGAAGAGCGTGTTGAACAGCTGAAGCGAGGACTAAAAACTGTGGGCCTGGCCTAATAACCAATTTTTTCAACAGGAATCGCCAGCACCCTCTTGAGGGTGCTGGTTTTTTTCCCAAGGCAATATCATGATGCAAAATCACTAGGGTTGACTCCCCCATTTACAGGGCTATCTTTGCTCTCGATAATACCACACACCCTTAAAATCCCACGAGGAGGCGAACATGAAGCCCGAAAAACTCATCGCAATGGAAGACAAATTTGGTGCCAACAATTATCACCCGTTGGACATCGTCATCAAGAAGGCTGAAGGCATCTGGGTTGAAGATGTTGAAGGCAACAAGTACATGGACTTTCTGGCCGCCTACAGTGCTGTCAATCAAGGTCACTGCCACCCACGCCTGCTGAAGGCTTTGCGTCGCCAAGCTGCCAAAGTTACTCTTACCAGCCGAGCCTTCCGCAATGACCAATTGCCTCACTTCTGCAAAGAAGTTGCCGAGCTGACCGGTTACCCTAAAGTTCTGCCTATGAACTCCGGTGCCGAAGCTGTGGAAACAGCCATCAAAGCAGCCCGTAAATGGGGCGAAAAAATCAAAGGCATCAAAAAAGACAAAGCTGAAATTATTGTCTGTGCCGACAACTTCCACGGCCGGACCACCACCATTGTTGGCTTCAGCACTGAAGACCAGTATAAAGACGGCTTTGGTCCTTTCACTCCTGGCTTTAAGGTCATTCCTTTTGGCGATGCAAAAGCTCTCGAAGCTGCAATCACCAAAAACACCTGTGCTTTCATGGTTGAACCGGTTCAGGGCGAAGCTGGAATTAACGTTCCACCCAAAGCTTTCATGAAAAAAGCCCAGGCCCTTTGCAAGAAAAACAATGTCTTGTTCATTGCAGATGAAATTCAGTCCGGCCTGGGTCGTACTGGCAAAATGTTTGCCTTCGAACACGCTGGAGTTACTCCTGATGCTGTCATTATTGGCAAAGCCCTCAGTGGTGGTTTCTACCCTGTCTCGGCTTTCCTCAGCAGTGATGAAGTGATGGGTGTTTTTAACCCCGGCGATCACGGTTCCACTTTTGGCGGCAACCCGTTGGGTATGGCTGTTGCTCGTGAAGCGTTGAAAGTTCTTACTGAAGAAAAATTGGTTGAGAACAGCGCCAAGCTGGGTCCCTGGTTCATGGACAAGCTGCGGGCCATGAAGTTCAAAAGCATGAAAAAAGTTCGTGGAGAAGGCTTGTTTATTGGACTGGTTCTGGACCGTCCTGCCCGTCCTTATTGTGAAGCTCTGATGGCTGAGGGTATGCTCTGCAAAGAGACCCATGAAAACGTCATTCGCTTTGCTCCTCCTTTGACCATCACCAAAAAAGAGCTGAACATGGCTCTTCGTAAGGTGAACAAAGTGTTTAAGAAACTGGATAAATAGTTCTGGTTTTTGAAGTGGATTAAAGCCCGGGGTTTTGGCCTCGGGCTTTTTTTATTGATGTGTTTTTAACGCATTAGAACTAGGGGTTGGGTTTCAAATTTTTACAGTCAAATGCCTGCCTTTTAGTAAGACCAGCAATGCAACACTCTGAATTCAAACCTATCTAAGTCTAAGCGTTGATCCTTCACTTTGATGTGCCCCGGTACATAGCCTTAACCCCTCCAAACGACAGGTGCTCGGTGGCTACCGGCTGGCCAATGAAAGGGATAAAGTCCACATCGTAATCACAAAGGTGAATCCAGGAGGCAATAGTATCGGCGTCTGTGGTTCCCCAGTCGTTATAAGTCATGTTCAGAATGGGGAGATCTCTGGCTGAGGATTCAGGGCAATAGTAATTCTGCCTCACTGTATAATCTCCATGGGCAAGGATACAATTTGTGACTTGCAAGGATTCCAGGTGAGCAATGTCCACAGAGGACCTTGTCACATCCTGGATTACCGAATTTATAACTCTGACATTGCTACCGGGCCCATAGATGCGAATGGCTCGATCTTGATGAAGGAAAAAACAGTCTTCGATGTTGCAGTTACTATTTTGCGCTCGAAAACCCACTCCAGACCTGTTGGTATTAAAATGATTTTCAAAGGTGCATCCTGTAATTTGGGCAAATATCCCTTCATACCCAGATGCAACAGTTAACCCACCTGCCCCACCCTCAAAATTACAGTTACTGACCTCGACATCCCGGTTTGATTCAAGGTGAACTCCCATATCCGGGTACTGGTGTTCGCCCTCAAACAAAAAGTTGCAATCAGAAATCCTAACCTGATCAAAACCCTTCACCCCAAATGAAATGGAACCTTCGGCTGAATTATTGAAAATGCTATTTGTCAGTTCAAAATTGTCCCCATAATAGCAACTGAAGCTTGATGCATTGGAATCAAACCTGCAATTCTCTATCTCCACCTGATCTGGAGAGGGGAGTGCATTTATTGCATAACGCATATTTTCAAATCCAATGTTTTCAATGCGAATTTTGCTGGTGCATCCAAAATCTGGATTTGCAACTATTCCCCAAAGATTCCCTAGAGAATAGTCATAGGGTTCTGTTGGACCCAAGATGGTCTCCTCAGGTCCAGCGCCAATCAATGTTAGTTCTGATTGGGCCACCAAAACCCGAACAAAGGCCGTCCAACCAGGAGTGGTTACAATTTCACCTTCGTTATAGCGGCCTGGGCCGATAAGAATGATATCACCTGAGGCTGCGGCATCTACTGCATCCTGAATCGTTAGAAAATCCCCACTGCCATCTCGTTCTACACGCAATGTTGCACCAGAAACAGGCAGCGCCAAGACCAAAGAAAAAAGTCCGATTATCGCTATTTTCATGATGTTCTCCAATTCAGAATGCGTGCCGATTTCCATATTTTGAAAGGTTTTCCGAAATTTTAAGATTAGGTTCATTTCAGCATAATCAATTGCTTCTTTAGAACCACCAGCCCAGCTTCCAGCCGAGCAAAATACACCCCACTGGCCGCCTGAGATCCGCTACTATTTCGCCCATCCCAGGTCACCTGGTGTTGCCCCTCCTCCAGATGCTGAACCAAAAGTTCGCAGACCAATCGGCCGCGCAAATCGAAAACGCACAGACTTACATGGCCCGAACTTGGGACCACAAATTTTAACTCTGTTTGAGGATTGAAAGGATTTGGGTAAGCGACAAGTGAAGCAACAGCAGAATGTGGTATTGGTCGCTCATCATCGACAAGATCCACCTGACTGTTATCAGCCAGCCTTAAAACCAATACATCTCCTGCGGCTTTGTTTGTGTCCAGGATAGGTTCCACAGCCATCTGTGAACTTGCGGCCATGGGATTCCAGTCTTCATTGTTTCCCGTCAACCAGCAGCTGCGCACTCCACTGCCTTCTTGAAAGCCGAGGCCAAAACCGCCATTGGCCCCGTTATGAAGAAAACCAGAACCTTCCGGTAGTCTAAAAAAGAGATATAGACCCGCACTGTCAGCAGTAATTGGCTGTGGGAACACCACTTCGCTCCAACTGGATGTTGTTCCAGATACATTCTGAACAAGAGAAACGGCATCTGATATATGGCCAGGCCACTCCAGCAGCCCGGCTTGGGCAAGAATTTCAGGATACTCGGTATTTCCATCGTTTTGAAACCAGCGAACTCCTGAAACAACAGCACCTTCTTCTATGGGCACCCAGACCGCAAGACAAGTCTGGGCGTTTATATTGTCTAAGCCAAAAACGCCTTCTATCTCAGGCAATTCAGTTGCTTGGGCCATACTGCATGAAACAAGAAGGACCAAAAGGGCAACTCTAAAATTTTGAATGACTTTCATTTGCATACCTCCATTACTTATTCAACTTCGGGACAATTCAAGACATACAGGGTTTTGTTCCAAGTGAAATGCTGGTTTAGAACTCGGCTGTGAATTATGTACGGCACAGTCAGTATCTGGTCACAAATGCGGTTTTCCCACTTGAAGAAATGTTTGTATTTATCTCCAATTTTTTCAACCGTGTAGACCACATCCGGGCTGGAGGAACTCAGGGAATAAACCGTGGTTACCCCGTCGGCAACCCCATTGGGAAACTCAACCTCATCCAATGAAATATCGCTCGGATGAGGTGTGTCCCATTCAAAAACCCAAGTCACTAAAGTATCGCCCGGGGCCCACTCCATGTAGGATTTCACCGATTTTCTGATAATGGTAGGTTGGCCTATTGTCAGGGTGTTGTACTGGCCTGGTAAAACCCTTTCGTATTGGGTCTGTCCACAAGGCCAAATGACTTCAACATCAACCGTATCGGCATATGCACCCAAGCCGAATGAAAGATCCAAATCGTTTTGCCCCGCATTACCGCTGCCTCCGTCGACCACCCTTGCCTGGACATTTCCAGCCCATTCAACAATTACTGTGGCCCCAATTCCGTAGGTGTTACAGGAAAGATTTTCTGACCGAAGACGGATCCCTACCCAGTTGTTGGGATTGCCTCCAGGGAAGGCACCCTCATTTTTGAAGAAGAAGGGAGCATCGCCCTCAGATGCGATCATCAATTCTGAGAAACCGTCCAGGTTCCAATCTGCTGCACACAAACCATGAGCCTCGAATGTATCCCCATTCAACTGCCGAGTGCCAAACGCAGCACCTCCGGATGTATTTTCCAAAATTCGACTTCTCCATTCATATAAAGCCGAATTTGAAATTCCGAAATCCAACCAACCATCCAGATTGTAATCAAAAATATCAAGGTCTGTTGGAGCAATTTGGTCTTCTGGAGCTTCAGACCAGCCCAAGGATAAACTTGCGGTCCCTGTTTCAACAAAATGATTGGTGAATATGCCTCTTCTGCCTGCTACGCCTCTTGCATGAAAAACAATGTCAATATCTCCATCATTGTCAAAATCTCCCGGCCCGGCAAAAGCCCCGCCATGCCAGAGATCATCCCTGTTAGCAAAAAGCAAAACTGATTGGTCAGAAAAAGTGCCCCCATCATTTCTGAAGTACCTGGAGGCTGGATGCGGCCTAGTATTTGGGTGAGCATCTCCAAATTGAAGATAGTCAAAAAGAATCAAATCCATATCATGGTCCTGATCCAGGTCAACCCAAAACAAGGAACGAAAATCCATTTGATTGTAAGTCTCTCCAGTAGGGGTAGGAAAACCGATGGAATCAGTAACATTTACAAAAACTCTATTTTCCAGGTCGTTGCCCTGTACTTGTTGATTGTGGTAAATAGTGAGACCCTTGGCGCCAATATCAGAATCGAAAGTGGAAGAGTTTGGTGAGCCCGCAACAGCAAGGTCAAGATAACCGTCCCCATCAAAATCTCCCCATGCCCCATTTAGAGTCTGTTCATTGTTTACGTTGGAACCAAACACTTCGGTGGATGCATCTGAAAAAGTTCCATTGCCATTATTTCGATACAGTCGATGACCTTCACTATAATAGGAGCCCTCATCCCATTTTGCATTTGGGGCGTAGAAATCCAGATCACCATCGTTATCATAGTCAGCGACAAGGATTCCGACTGTTCCTTTAGGTGGGGAAATCACGGTGCTTCCATTGTCGAAAGTAAAGTCAGTTACATCAAAAAACTCAGTAATTCCATCCGAAGTAAAACTATCCGACCTAAAAGCCATCCCATTATTTTCCGAGCTAACCGATTGAAACCCACTTACGACCATGTCTTTGTTTGTATCTCCAATGAAATTGAAGGCTGCCGCATTGGATCGTTTCGGCATGTGAAGGGCCAGAGCATCATCAATCAATGTATCCTCCGAATAGTCATAATACGCACTCCCAGGCAACTCTGGTGCCCCCACTCCCTGCAATACGGAAAAATACTCCAAAGCTGCAAAAATACGTGCCCCCTGCTTAAAAGAAAACTCCTCCCAGCAACTCATTGGCGAGTTGGACATAATATTCCCGGGATCAGGAGAATGAGCAGGATATTGACTGACAAAACTGCTTGAAAGGGTGCAATCTCCGAGGACAAAACCAACCAATCCAGGATCAGCGGGAGTATCGTCAACTAGATCTCCAGTAGCTCCGGCGTTGCTGCCATCAGGATTCTCAACCCCAAATTCCGTTTCATCAGTTTCATACAACCCCAAGCAATTCCCCAAAAGACGACTGAGGGCTGAGCGAGAAGACAGGCTTCCAGTCAAGACCATTGATGAGCTTGGAACCCCCGCCGCGCGTCCTTTGGCTGAGCCGGATGAAGGTCCGAGATAAATATCAATGGCATCTGTATGAGGATTTTCAGAAAATAGATCCCCGGCATAAAAATCCGGATTGTTATAAAAAAGAGAATTTGGCAAATCTTGCTGACCAATTAGTGAAAGCATAACACCCAGAGGTTCAAAATCTGAAGATGCGACAGCAAACAAGGAATCTACCTCGACAGAACTGAGCCCGCCGGAGCCATCGGTTTCCCGTAAAACATGGATATAACATCGAATGGCAATGCTGCTGAGGCTGGTGATATAGTCGGGAGATTTGTTTTCTACTACAAGTGAATCAGGATACGAAACAGGTGTGTTGCAATCAAGATACTGGGCTCCAACTACCCCCCCCATAATGAAAACCCAATTGCAATTACAACAAAAATCAACTGTGCGTAACGGTTCGAGTTCATTTTTTCCCCCTCAGGAATCTCATAGATTATGAAATGACCATCCAACAATTGCATGTCTTGAAATGTACTGTCTGTCTTGAAATATACTCCCCTTGTTCCTAGTTTACCTTGCCTGTTTTTTTTCTGTCAAGGAAAAATGCCGAATAACTCCGTCAAGTTGGTGCCCAAGCATTTCAGGCTCAACCCAATAGATTAGAAACCAATAATACTTCACAAATTTGCCTTTCTTCGAATTCCTTAAAAGAATGAAGCCAAAAACTATCAATTTTGTATTATGTTCTTTGCTTCCATCTACTATCAATTATCGTATCACCCATCCCAAGGAGCAGCCATGCCCCGCCGTCTAATTGCCCTTTTCGGTGTCGCTTTACTGTCTTGCATTAGTGCCTGCACAACATGTCCACCGCCTGAGCACTGCACTAAAAAACTACCTGAGCAGTCCACCCCACCTGCATCGCCCAAATTGCAAACCCTGCTCACCGCCGCCATCACCGACGAATACACCTACGACAAACTAGGCGAACTCTGCGATACCATCGGCCCACGTCTAACCGGCTCCCCCGGTATGAAAAATGCCATCAAATGGTCCAAGCAGTCTATGATCGATGCAGGCTTCGACAGTGTTTGGACTGAGCCCGTAACTGTCCCCTACTGGACTCGAGGCAAAGAATGGGCCCGCTGCACCGCCCCTCTGGAATTCGATTTAATTCTAAGCTCCATGGGATTAAGCGACGGCACCGGCCCCGAAGGAATTGAAGCGGAAATTCTGGCCGTTCGTAACTTCGAAGAGCTGGAAGCCCGATCCTCAGAAGCCGAAGGAAAAATCGTTCTTTTCAACCCTCCTTGGGAAGGCTACGGAAAAACCGTACAATATCGTGTGCACGGAGCCAGTGTCGCGGCCCGTCTCGGTGCGGTTGCTGTTCTCATTCGCTCGGTAACCGGAACAAGCCTTGGTGCGCCGCACACCGGCATGATGGAGTACGCCGACGATGCCCCCCGCATTCCAATTGCCGCCTTAACCGTTGAAGATGCCGGCCGCCTCTTTCGTATGAGCCAGCGCGGCCTCAAGCCTGTGGTAAAACTCTACATGGAAGCCACCAACCACGGAGAAACTACCAGCTACAATGTCATTGGTGATATCCGTGGCACTGAAAAGCCTGAAGAAATCGTTCTACTGGGCGGACATCTCGATTCCTGGGATGTAGGAACCTGCGCTCAAGACGACGGCGCGGGCGTTGCGCTCAGTTTGGGCGCCGCCCGACTAATCCTGAAACAAGACCTGCGCCCTCTGCGTACCATTCGAGTTGTCCATTTCACATGCGAAGAAATGGGTGGCCATGGTGGAAGAGCTTATTTAGACGCCCATCGTTTTGAACTGGATCAACACATTCTGGCTCTGGAAAGCGATGCCGGCTCTTATCCACCATTAGGTTTTTCCGTTGAGGCCGACAGCACAGTCGTCGCTTATATCGATGAACTGGCCGCACCTTTGGCTCAGGTTGTAACCGGCAGTTGGAAAGTTCGTGCTGGTGGCAGCGGTGTAGATGTGGGCCCCATTGTCCGATCCGGTGTTCCGGGAGTCGGTCACTGGGTCGATAACCCCCACTACTTCGATGTGCACCACAGCCTGGCCGATACATTCGAAAAAATTGATCCTGATGTTCTGTCACGGAATGTGGCCGTTATTGCCGGACTTATATATTCGGTAGCCAACGACCCGGTTTCCCTGCGGAGTTTAATAATTTCACCTGCCGATGGAGGTCATTGATGCGATCGCTCATTTCCCTGAAAACTCTCTTGTTGGTCACCTTGCTGTTAAGCGCTTTACCCGCATTTGCCAGTGACGTGGTTTTTGACAAACCAAACTACGATGACATGCGCCTGTTGCGCTTTCCCGACATCCACGAACAAACCATCGTCTTCAGTTATGCCGGCGATTTATGGACCGTTAGTAGCACCGGCGGACGCGCCCGTCGACTCACAGGTTCGGTTGGTTTCCAGAACCAGGCTAAATTCAGCCCGGACGGAAAAACCATTGCCTTCAGTGGCAATTACGATGGCAATAATGATGTCTATCTGGTAAATGCCCAAGGCGGCGAACCGGAGCGTTTGACCTGGCATCCGGGACAGGACCGAGTCATCGATTGGCAACCCGATGGTCAATCAGTACGCTTCCAATCGCGTCGCCAAACTCGCACCGGCCGGGATATGCAACTTTACACCGTAGACAAAGATGGGGGCCTGCCCGTTCGCAATCCCCTGCCCACCGGTGGCCTGAGCAGCTACTCCCCCGATGGCACCAAAATGGCTTACAACCGCATGAGCCGGGAACATCGTACCTGGAAACGCTACAAAGGTGGCATGGCTCAGGATATCTGGATTTATGATTTTAATAAAAATGACACCGCCAAAATTACTGATTGGATTGGCAGTGACAATTACCCCATGTGGCAAGGCGATACGGTCTATTACAACTCAGACAAATCGGGCAACCTTCAAATCTGGGCTTACGATACCAAGACCGGTGAACACCGACAAATTACTGAGCATAAAGAATATGATGTCAAAAATCCCAGCCAGGGACCCGGTGCCATTGTGTACGAAAACGGTGGCTGGCTGTGGGTCTTGAACCTGAAAACAGAACGTAGCACTCGCATTGTGGTTTCTCTGCACAGCGATAACCCTTTGACTCGTCCCACTATTAAAAACGTGGGCACTCAGGTTCGTTCCGGCAGCATCGCACCAGACGCCAAACGGGCTGTCTTCGGTGCCAGAGGCGACATCTTTACTGTGCCTGCCGAAAAAGGGAACATTCGTAACCTGACCGCCACACCCGGCGTACGCGAGCGGAATCCTGTGTGGTCACCAGATGGGAAAAATGTGGCTTATCTGAGCGATGAGTCTGGTGAATATGAAATCTGGCTGAAATCCGGAGACGGCAAAGGCGAAGCTCGTCAACTGACTAAAGGCAGCAATACTTACAAGATGAATTTGGCCTGGTCACCGGACAGCAAACACCTTCTGATGAACGACGCCGCCATGACCCTATATCTGGTTAATGCAGAGTCAGGCAAAATCAAAACAATTGATAAAAGCGTCAGTGGTGAGATTCAGGATTTCGACTGGAGCCCTCACTCCGACTGGGTTGCTTACGCCAAAGGTGAAGAAAATGGATTTCGCTCCATCTTCCTTTACAACCTGGACAATGAAAAAACTCATCGAGTTACCAGCGACTTCACCGATGAAGGTTCGCCCTGCTTCGACCAAAACGGAAATTACCTTTTCTTCACTTCCGGAAAACATTTCAACCCAACCCTTGGGGGTTTCGATTTAAAACCGCTCTGGGGAAATATGGAAGGCATATACCTCGTAACACTGCGGGAAGATGTTGAACATCCATTGCCACCGGAAAGCGATGAAGTTGAAGTCAAAGACGATGAAGAAGATGCTGAAAAATCAGACGACGATGATGATGACGAAGACGGCGACAATAAAGATAACGACGACAAAAAAGACGAAGAATCCGAAAAGGAAGATGAGACCCTGATCATTGACCTTGAAGGCCTTGCCCAGCGCATGGTCGACTTGGGCGTGGGCCCTGGTCAATTTGGCAACCTGCGACACGCCGAAGGAAAACTTTTCTACACCAGCAGGCCTTTCCAGGCCGGTGGCAGCCAACAGGAATTTAGCCAGCGGGTTTCCATCAAGCTTTTCGATTTTGAAGAGCGCGAAGAAAAAACTGTCCTGGGCGGCGCGTTCAATTTTGAGCTGTCAGCCGATGGCAAAAAACTTTTCTACCGCAACATGGGTGGATTTGGAATTGTCAGCGCCGCGGCCGACCAAAAGCCTTCCGATAAACCACTGCGAACCAGTGAAATGCAGGCTCGCGTTAACCCTCGTGCCGAGTGGAAACAAATGTTCCGCGACGCCTGGCGTCAGGAACGGGACTTCTTCTACGACCCGGGCATGCACGGCATGGACTGGGACGAGATGTACGACCGTTACGGCCAATTGGTGCCTTATGTGGCCCATGGCGCCGACTTCACCTTCATTCTTGGAGAATTAATCGGTGAACTGAATTGCTCCCATAGTTACGTTCGAGGTGGCGATATGCCACGTCCCAAAAGAGTGGGCACCGGATTGCTTGGCTGTGACTTTACTGTCGACCGTGAAAGTGACCGTTATCGTTTTGGTCGGATTTTCCGGGACCGGAATTGGGATTCCACTGTACCCACGCCTTTGCATCAGCCAGGAATGGATGTAAACAACGACGACTACATCATTTCCATTGATGGGGAAAACCTGACCCTCAAAACCAATCCTTACAGCCTTCTGGAAAACAAAGTAGGCCAACAGGTCGTTTTGGAAATTGGCCCGAACCCCAGTGGCAAAGATAGTCGTGAAATTACCGTCACTCCCATTGCTGGCGACGGCGTTTTGCGCTACGAAGCCTGGGTTGAGGACAACCGCCGCCGGGTCGATGAATTATCTGACGGCCGCATTGGCTATCTGCACTTGCCCAATACCGCTGTGGGTGGGCAAAAAGGCTTTGCCAAAGGTTATTACCCCAACCTGCGTAAAGACGGAATCATTATTGATGAACGCTTCAACGGCGGAGGGTTCATTCCAGATTTCTTCATGAACATTCTGCGTCAGAAACTGGTCAACCTCTGGAAGCCCCGCTACGGTCAGGATTGGCGCACACCGGGAACGGCCTTCCTGGGCCACATGGCCATGATCAGCAATGGTTATGCCGGAAGTGGTGGCGATGCTCTGCCTTATTACTTCAAGTTCTACGAGTTGGGTCCAGTCATTGGAACCAGGACCTGGGGTGGACTGGTGGGAGTTAGCCGTGGCATAGGCCTTATGGATGGTGGCGGTGTCACTTTCCCGGAGTTTGGCCTCTTTGATTCTTCGGGTAACTGGGATGTTGAAAACTATGGCGTTGATCCCACAATCCCCCTGGACAACCTGCCTCACGAACTTGTCGATGGCAAAGACCCACAACTTGAAAAAGCTGTGGAAGTTCTGTTGCAGAAGATTAAAGATGAGCCGATGGAAGTGCCTTCGGTAAGAGGTTTCCCGAGAAACAAAAAGTAATATTGGTAATCATCCCCGCGTCACCCTTCATGGTGGCGCGGGGGTTTTTTTATAAATACCGGCGCAGTACTTTTTTTATGGTCATTCCCTGTACGACAATACTGAACAGAACCACTACGTATGTGCAGGTAAGGATCAGATTTTTTTCAGGCATAGGCGGCAGCGAAAGAGCCAGAGCCACCGAGATGCCACCGCGCAATCCAGCCCAGGTCAAAATTCGAGTCACCCCTATGGGGAATCGATTCCGCAAACCAATAACACTGATAGGCACCCAAACACTGACAAACCGGGCCATTAATACAATAGCAATGACTACCAAACCCGCGATCAGGCTTCGGCCACTGAATGAAATAACCAGAACCTCTACCCCAATCAACATAAAGAGCAGGGCATTGAGGATTTCATCCAAAAGCTCCCAGAACTTCTCCAGATAATCGGCCACCTCATCGCTCATGGCCAGAGCCCGTCCCCGATTTCCAATCAAAATGCCAGCCACGACCACGGCAATAGGACCGGAAACATGAAGAGACCAAGCCAGACTGTAGGCCCCCATTACCAAGGCCAAAGTTATTAGCACTTCAACTTTGTAGTCATCAATGCTCAGCATCATTCTGTAAGCAAGATACCCAGCAACCAGGCCCAGGACTGTGCCTCCACCAGCTTCCTGGAGGAAAAACAAAGCCACCCCTGCGCCACTCATCTCGCCATGACCATCACCGGCCCCGTGACCGGCATGAGTGCCCAGCATAGCCACCAGAGCGGTGAACAGAACCACGGCAACACCGTCATTAAACAAACTCTCACCGGCGATATTGGCTTCCAGGTCCTGAGGTGCGTTCAGAGTTTTTAAAGTGCCCATGACTGCGATAGGGTCGGTGGGGGAAATGAGCGATCCAAAAATGAGACAGGCAAGAAAACTGACTTCGAAACCCAACAGCCGGAAGAGCCACCAACTTAAATAGGCCACAATAAAAGTAGACATCAGCAGACCAATTGTTGCCAGTGAAGCAATGGTCCATTTCCTTTTTATGAAATATTCCAGATCTACATGCAGGGCTCCGGCAAACAAGAGAAATCCCAGCATACCGTGCATTAGGGTCCGATTGAAATCAATATTACTCAACGTGGTCTGGAGTTGATTGACAATGGCCAGGCCGGGAAAAATCCAGTGCAACAGCATGATACCCAGAGAGCTGGCCAGGCTGATCATCAGCAGGCCAACGGTGGGCTCCAGTTTGAGCCAACGATGATTGATGTAGCCAAAAACGGCTGCCAGAACCATCAACAGAGAAATAATGTCAAAAAGAGACATAGCGCCTTTCAGGGTATACCGGTCAAAATCCAATCGTATTATTCTGGACTATTCACGGATTTGTTTGAGAAAACCCAAGGTTACATAGAGCGAGTCGTTGCCATCGTCGGCCCGACCATAAGCAATGCTCAACGGCCCCATGGGAGTGGTTCCCACAAAAGCAATGGATCCTGTGTACCGCAAATCATCAATGGCCGCGTCCTCAGGCGCATACCAGGCATTTCCAGCTTCTACCATAAGAGCAACATACCACGATGTGGAGAAAGGGCTGGGCTCGCCAGCCAGTTTATGATACCACTTCACCTGGCCAAGGCTATAACGTTGCCCACGCAATTGATCTCTCTGATAGCCCATCAGACGGTTCATTCCACCTAAAGTAAACATATCAAATTCTGGAAGTGAGGAGCCGAAGTTTGTTCCCCCTTGAAGAGAAAAATGAAAGGTGTTTCCGGCGAAGGTGGAAGCTAGGGAAATTCGGCCTTCAAATTTGTCATAATTCAAGTCGGACCCAAATTCTGGCCGACCGGCAAAGTACCTTAAATAACCTTCGTAACCGCTTCTGGGAAGGAATGGATAATCTTCTTTGTCAAACTTCACCATAAATCGATAACCGCCGCGGTATCCGTCAAATCCAATACCGCTAACCCCTGTCCTGCCCGATCCCTTTAAATGACCAAATTCAACACCTGCCCGAACTTCTCCCCAATGCCCAATTCGAGCCCCAACGTCTGGAATAAAATTCCAAGCCTGGATTTTGTAGTTCCCATAATGAAACAATTCATAATACCAAGGCAAAATCTGGCTTTTGTATTTGCCTGAAAGAGATACAAAAGGAATCCTTTTCCAGGTTAATGGTTGATAAAACTCCGATCTTAGAAAAGTAGATTTTCCTGCCTGAGCATCGGTTCGTAATTCTGCACCAAAACGATTCATTTCCAGGCGGTTCCAACGAACCCTGGCATCCAGGTCGCTGACATTTCCCGCCCCGCCATAATAAGAAAAACCAAAATTGAGAATATTTGGTGAATAAAATTTTTCTTCAGCACTGATGACCAAGGTAATTTCATTGTCATCCTCCTCGAGGCTGAAATCTACAATATCAAAAACTCCAAAATCATAAATCTCCGCCAGGTCACTTTTCAATTCATCAAGGTTCAGGACCTGACCGGCCTGTTGTCGAATACTTTTTAGAATGGCCTCATTGTGCACTCCGGAATGGTTGTTTAATCGAATTTCATCAATTACCAGGTTCACATCGCCAGGGTGTTGATGCAACTTCAAATGCTGCTGGTATTGCTCGTGAGAAACAGCCAGCTCTCTCAGCCTTTTTTCTTCCCTGTAAGCGGCTTCATAACCCGGTTCGATAGTTAAACCAACTTTGACAAAATCCCGGGATGAAATATTTAGGATGGGTTGAATAATGACGTCTGCAAACTCAAGCTGGGGATCAACATTTTGCCTGGAATTAATAATTCCCTTTTGCATATTCACCCCACCAATAGTCTCAAAAAGATAAGGATCTGTTTCTTCTGGCAAGGAGCCAACATCGACAGCAATAATGATGTCGGCACCCATTTCACGGCATACATCAACCGGCAAATTTCTGGCTAAATAACCATCGACCAGAGTATGGCCTTCCCATTCAACAGGAGGGAAAACTCCAGGGATGCTCATGCTGGCACGAACAATTTTTAAGAGATTCCCTTTGTCCGGAATGAACATTTGACCTGTTTGAAGATCGGTGGCAACGGCCCGAAAAGGGTAAGGTAAATTATCAAAGCCATTGTGTCCGGCGAGGTACAGGTAGTTATTCCGAAAAGCAAAGCTTAGTTTTTGGCCAGCAATCATACCGCTGGACAAAACAATTCTGCCCTTCCACCCCCATTCCACAGGAAGGAACGATGCGGAATCATCTTGCTTGCGTCTAAAGTTTCGCTCCTGGCGAGCGGGACGATCGGAAAACAAATCATCCCAATCCACACCCATCAAAATTTCTTCAATTTCATCTGGAGTTAACCCGATGGCAAACAGCGCCCCAACAACCGACCCCATGCTTGTTCCCGTGACATAGTCCACCGGAATATTCATTTCCTCCAGCGCCCGCAATACTCCCACATGAGCTGCACCACGGGCCCCGCCACCTCCGAGGACCAACCCAATACTTGGCCTTTCATGAGTCGTTTCTTTTGAAAGTACTGGAAAGGCCATGGCAAGGGTAAGGGTAAGGAGACCCAGAAAAATAATTCCCGCCAAGTCAATTCTTTTTACTCTCATCGAAATGCCTCCGGCAAATGAAAATTGGCGGCACTAATCAAAGATGCCGCCCCAAAAAACCTCAATTAAAAATCTAAACCAGCCATGACTGACCAGGTTTTATTTTTGGCTTGATCAATCAGTTTGTCACCAGATTTCTCCACTGTATCAGTTATGCCCTGAGTGTAACGAGCTTCAAGGGAAATTCCAATCAACCGGATGCCTCCACCGAGGACCCAGCCATAATCTTCACTATTCAGACTTTCATCAATTTCCACCCAATCGCTGTTAATTCTTTCATTCTTTTCTTCAGCAGACATTAGGAAAGCGATGGAGGCTCCACCGTACACAAAGGGTTTCAAAACAGGTGTGGGTAATTCGTATTTCAGCAGTAAAGGAACTTCAAAATAGGTCAATTTTGTTTCCCAGGACCGCGAACTGAGACCATCAATAGACTGACCTTTGGCACCTTTCATGGAATAAAGGCCCTCCAGTTGTAAATCAAAAATACCCAAAGGGAATTTCAAATGAACCCCGCCCACAAAACCGGTTTTTGCTTCCTGCTCCAGCTCATCAATGCTTTCAATGGTTTCAAGGTCGTTCAGGTCTGCAATGTTAATTCCGGCTTTGATTCCAAAGCTGGGCCCAGCCCAAACAGGGGCACCCATAAGAAGAGCACTCAACACCACTACTAAGCCCGTTGCTATCATTTTGCGCATTTTCAAACCTCCAGAGAATGGTCGTGTTTTAATACCGAAGAAGAGAATAAACTCATATGGTCAAAAAGGGAATTCAATTCAGTGTTTTTTTGCCAGCGCGTGGGCTTTCTGCAGAAGATCTACTATATCCTGATTGTCAGGAGCCAGCTGGGCCGCTTTCTGCAAATCGAGCAACGCTTTGTCATAATTTTTCTGATGCAGATTCAGCAACCCTCTATTGTACCACGAAGTAACCAGGCTGGCATCCAGAGCCAAAGCCTTTGAAAAGGATTCTTCGGCTTGATGAGGCTGATTGGACATAACCCACGCCAAACCCATATCCTGCCAAATTCTGGGTTCATTGGGAGAAATCTCTGCTGCATATTGTAAATGCCTTAAGGCGTCCCGATGATTCTTTTTCTGTAAATATAAATGGCCTAAAGTGCTTTCAATTTCAGAATCAGGATACCCCAAATCGTCCATCAGTTCGGATGCTTGTTTAAGATCCCTTATGCCTCTGTTGATTTTTCCGCCATAAGCAAAAACCAGCCCCCGAGCTCGATAGGCCCATGGCTTGTCCATTTCTTTTCGGATCAGTATTCCAGTGGAATTAACCACTTGCCCGGCCCAGAAGTTCTTTCGGGTTCCCTCTTCAGATTTTTGAAAACGACGAAAAGCCAAGCTGGTATAGGAGGAAAGAGAGCCAGTGATATAATATTTGTCGTATGCCAGCCAAACCAACTGTCGATGGCCACCAATTTCGGCATTCAAACGGTCATGACGCATTTTCAGCACACAGGATTTATCTCTGAATGGCAGTGAAGATGCCGACTCCTCATACCAACGACTGGCCATGGAGTGTTCAGCCAGGCGTTCGGCAATTTCACCCATTTCCCGCCAGCACTCAGCCTGATGCTCTTTGTTGGGGTTAAGCCCCATGACCAGATTAAAAGCCTGACGCCGATCACCATTGCCCACCCGATAAGAAGCCTGAATCCAAGGGACATCAGTATCGCCGGGATCCAGACGCAGAATATCATCAGCGGTTTTGAATGCTTCAGAACGCAGGCGGGAGTGCCCAGCAAGCAATCCATAAATCTGCCATACCTCGGCATCGCCAGGAGCCACTTTTCGTGCAGCTCGAGCCCAATTTAAGCCCTCGTGCCATTCACCCCGATCGTAGTGCACCCACGCCCGAGCCATGGCTGTTCGGCGTTGCATTTCCCGTTTGTCCCATTTGTGGTCACCTGGCTCAAACCCGCGAATGGCTTCCGCCGCCGATTCCAAACACTGAACAGTTTTCAGATAATTTCCCAACCAGCGCCAATAGTGAGCCAATTGTAACCAGATACGAGGGTTGTCCGGAGCCAGCCCCGCTGCATTCAACAGCGCCTGGATTTGTACGTTTGAGCTATTTGCATCTTCAAAACGATCCAACCAGAATCGTGACTGGGCCCGACGATTTTCCTGCGTAATGGCAGGAAGGTCCAAAAACTTCTCATAACTCAGGGAGTCAGTTGCCGCGGAATAAGCCAGACCACTTTCTCCGGCACAATGAACCTCCGGAGATGTTGACGAACATCCGCCCAGCAGCAACAAGGTTAGAAAAAAGGAAATCCCCCATTGCCAAAAGGCAACAGGGGAATTCTTCAAAACCATCCGGTTCGAAAAAATGTCAAAATTCAAAAGGACATCCTTTCCTGTGAACCCAAAGAAAAACTACTTTTTCTCCGTAACGGGATGATCGATTTCAGCCCAGCGTTTTTCCATATCAAATTCTTTGTAGGTTGGACTATCGCTGTTATGACACTGAGTGCAGTGCTCTTCGGTTTTTTCCCGAATCATGCCATTGGCCACAGCGGCATCATGATCCTTCATGATTTTTTTCTTTTTGTAATCGGAACCGGCGCCATGACATGCTTCACAACCAACACCTTCGGTATCAGCATATTTCCCCTTGGCATTAACCGCAGGGTTGCCGAGGAAAACACGGGTTACATGACATTTAAGGCAGGCTTCTTCTTTCTGGGGATCGCCAAGGCCTTGGTCGGCAGCAATTTTTTTAGCTTCCGGAGTACCCAGAGTTTCATATGCCTTGGCGTGAGCAGAGTCTTGCCACAGGACGTAAGGATTTCCAATTTTCTTGTGGCAGCTTTTGCATTTACTTGAGCCGACCAGTTCGTGATCAACCTTGGCCTCAGGAGCCATTCCCATCAACAAACCACCCAAAACAACCAAGCCCAATGCCAAAATCAAATGCCGTTTCATAGCTCCTCCTGGTCCACCCAGGTTTCCCATTAGGCAACGGCCAAAACAGGAAGACATAAGGGTGATTTTAATGTGCAAAGTTCTCAAACTTACTATGGAAATATAGCATCTGGAACCATGCGTGTCATGAAAATGTCACTATTTATTCACCAGACGATTCCACCAATTGCCTTTGGGCAGTTCTTCCACCAAAAGCAGTGGAACCCGGCCCAATTCCACTCCATCCAGAAAAATTACTGTTTGTCCCACTTCCTGCCCTGCGGGCAGGGGTGCTTCCAGCTTTTCCGGCAACTGGTTTTCTACAACCAAATCACCTTCCCGGTTCCGGGGAACCATCACGGTTAAGGTTGCTCCAGTTTTCACCGTAGCTTCAGTAACTTTTCCGCCTTTGACTTTCACGGGGGTTTCCAAAACCACATCAGCCTGGGGGATGATTTTCACTTGCTTGTAAGCATTAAACCCATAACTCAAGAGCCGAGTGGTTTCTGTGGCTCGGGCCTGATTGCTACTGCATCCCATCACCACCGAGATCAGACGTTTCCCTTTTTGTACAGCCGAAGCGGTAACACAGAACCCTGCGGCCCCGGTAAACCCGGTTTTTATTCCATCGAGTCCCCTAAATTTTCCCACCAGTTTGTTGGGGTTATAAAGGGTGAATTTCCCGTCCCGGAAGGGAGCTGTTTTGGTTGAAGCCCATTCCAAAGCTTTTGGGTGACTGATCATTTCCCTGCCCAGAATAGCCATGTCTTCAGCCGTGGTCAGATCCGGGCTTTGTTTGTAACCGGCAGGAAGGCCATGCACCGAGTGAAATTCACTGTTGGTCATGCCCAGATCGGCAGCCCTCATATTCATCAGATCAACAAAGGCCTCCACACTTCCGGACAAATGTTCAGCCAAAGCCACAGCAGCATCATTGGCCGAATGAATGGCCAGGGCTTTCAGAAGTTCTTCCACAGTAAAGGTTTCGCCGTGTTTTAAATAAACCTGCGATCCCCCCATTTTACTGCTGCGGGCCGAAACCGTAACAATGTCTTCGTATTTCAAATCACCTTCGGCAATATGTTCCAGCACAATGAGCTCGGTCATCATTTTCAGCATGGATGCGGGTTGCCGCCGAACCTGGGAATTGGTTGCTGCCAGCACCAAACCCGTTTCTGCATCAATGACAATGGCGGATTTGAAATCGCCCTCCATTACTGCAGGCTCGAAAGAACGGGGCGATTCCTGTTCAGAAGACTGTGCTTCCACTGTTTCTGGAGTTTCACTGGCCAAAACGGTGGTGGAAAGCAAAAGGGTCAGAACAATGCTAATCCAGACTGATGGAGTGAAGAGATCCTTCTTCATCGAGTTTCCGTCCTTAAAAATGCAGCACCGTATGAGTGAGCATCAGATCATGTCGAGGTTGATTCCAATGGCCTGCCCTGTCAGGTTTGCGCACCAGAATTAATTTCATCTTTTGCAGGGTAACTGAAATTTGCCATTTAAGCCAAGACTGCCCTTATTTTTATGGCCATTTTGTTACCCCAATCCACTTTTCTTCGTCCAAAGTATCAAAGCAAGTGAACATTTCCAACCGTGATCGCCACTGAACAGTTCCATTGATTTTCAAATCGACGTTGGCGAAAAAATAAATGCCTCTTTCAGTGCACCGGTTTTCCCAGAGATAAATCCAGAAATATCTTTCCCGAGACAAATGCCGAGCCGGTCATAAAGACCAGAAACAAATGGTTTTCGGATAAGCCAGGGGGTGAGTTTCTCTGCTTTGAAGCAGCCCCTTTTCCCAGATTGAGGCGTTTGATTCAGAATCGAAGAAAGGCAGGGTTTTGTCAAGATGGCAGGCAGGGAAAAATGAGTTTTCCACAGGAAAATCCCGGATGGGGAAAACACCCCATCCGCGACAATCTATCTTCAATTTTTCACCGACATTCAGCTAGCAGAAGAGGCCTTTGGCTGGACCGTCGGGACTGTCATTCAACCCTTTTCGGCGGGTAAATTCGTCCATGTCTTTGTCGCCCCGCCCTGAGAGATTGCAAACAATCAGTGCGTCTTCAGCAAAAGTGCCCTTCAGTTTTTCCAGATAGGCCAAAGCATGAGAGCTCTCCAGGGCTGGAATAATGCCCTCCAGTCGGCAAAGAGTGGCAAAGGCCTCCATCACTTCTTCATCGGTGGCCGCTTCGTAAGTCACCCGGCCGGCATCTTTCAAAAAACTGTGTTCCGGGCCGATTCCCGGATAATCCAAGCCCGCGGCGATGCAGTGATTCCCCTCTCTACTAACCAATCCTTCGGGAATGCAATAGGTATTCATGCCGTGAATGACCTGTGGATTTCCAGTGGTCAGAGTGGCGGCATGACGGTTGGTTTCCACACCGGAACCGGCGGCTTCCACGCCCACCATGGCCACCTTTTCGTCCATAAGAAATGGGTAAAATAACCCGATGGCATTGCTGCCCCCACCCGTACAGGCGCAGAGCATGTCCGGCAGGCGTCCAAATTGAGCGAGAACCTGCTTGCGAGCCTCAGTCCCAACAACAGATTGAAAATGGCGCACAATCATAGGATATGGATGAGGTCCAACCGCAGATCCCAGAAGATAAAATGCGTCATCCGCTTCGGCGACCCAGGCTCCAATAGCCTCATCTACTGCCGCGCTTAAAGTTTTATCGCCACTGGTGGCTGGGACCACACGTGCCCCCATCAGACGAATCCGGTTCACATTTGGCAATTGCCGACGCATGTCTTCTTCACCCATATAGATATCGCATTCGAGCCCGAGGCGGGCCGCAACCGCTGCAGTGGCTACGCCATGCTGACCAGCACCCGTTTCAGCGATGAGTTTCTTTTTTCCCATTCGACGGGCTAACAACGCTTGTCCGAGGCAGTTGTTTAGTTTGTGAGCTCCGAGGTGATTCAAATCTTCACGCTTCAAAAGAATGGTCGCTCCCAAATATTCACTCAAACGTTGGGCATAGTACAGTGGGGTGGGACGTCCCGAGTACTCCACGTATTCACGATGCAGTTCTGCTTCAAAGACTTCATCATTGCGATATTTCAGGAAAGCTTCAGTTAAATCCTCCAAAGGTTTTTCCAAAGGCGGGGGCACAAAACGGCCACCATAGGGTCCAAAAAAACCATTTTTATCGGGAGTATTAATTAGATTGCTTCGGTTGAGATTCGATTCCGGGGTGGCCATGACTTTCTCCTTGGGTTTGGATCCTTTGATGATCCTTTGTCGGTTGTTTTTCATCATCCTTGAAAAAAAACCGCCGACTTCCTTAGGAAGCCGGCGGCGAAGTTGCGCTGGTTTTGCTGGTCAATGTCAATTACCGCAGCGCACACCTCTCCATCCGGCAGCAAAGCCACCAATTGCGCGACAGGGCACAATAAAGGGAGATGTGAATCATTCTCTGCATCAGGTTTCACTCCTGAGGGAATTGAACGACACCGGACCAGCCGATGCTTTGACCTACCTTGTTATTGTACCGGGATTTGAGGTTTAACGCAAGCCAAAAGTTGTCTTTTTGACGTTTGGCAACTTCCAGAGACAGATATGGAAGGAAGAATCTCTCCCCGGGGAGCGATTTTCACCCCTATTTCTAAAGGAAAACCTTTATTCCTAATAACAAACTGAAACGATTCGCGTCACGGGTAATTTGGTCGACAGGGATTTTTTCTTCGAACTGGCCGAGCTGGTAATTGAATTCCAGATCTGTGGCAATAGCTTCAGTCATCATCCAGCTTATGCCGGCGCTCATGGTCACCATTCCGGAATTATATTTGGATTCGAAGTTTGTACCATCCACGCGGGCTTGTCCCCAGAGGTACCCAATGCTGAGATAAGGAACAACGTGCCCGGCAGGATCATCGCCACCAAAAAAATCAAAATAGCGGTGGAAGATCGGGCCAATGCTGTACTGACTGTTCCAGAAATCTCCCTGGATGAACCAACGGCCTTCCATATGCAATGACAAGGACCATTGATTGGCGATAAAATAGCCTCCACCGGAGCTGAGAATCCACTCCTGAGTTCGGTCACCTTCCGGATTTTCAAAATAAGTATTTCCAGCACTGGAAAATGAGAAATGGCCATCGATGATTCGAGTTCCTTTTTTCAAAAAAGAAGGGCCCTCAGAGTCAGCAGCGGCGGAAGCCGTTGCGCAAAGTAAAATTGCCACAAACATGAATTTGCTGAAATTATTCACTTTTTTTCTCCGGTTTTTCGAAAACGTAAATGCTGGCGGAAAAACGACCAATAGCGTAAGGACCACCCTGAAAATCGGAAAAATGCCCCAATAGGTTGAAGCCGGTTTTTTCATTCAGAGCCAAATAGTCGGCACTGTTTTGGGGATACAGAGTGGTTTCACCCGCAAAAACTTCTTCCCCCTGACACATCAATTGAGTTCTGAACAAGGTTGTTCCCCGCGAGGTGTGAGTGTAGTTGCGGAAAAATTCCAAATCACCTTCGGGAAATTTGAGAACCGGAAATTCATAGGCTTCGAAATGCAAAAGAGGGTCGAAATTTACGGTTTGGAAAATCCAGTGTCCTCCTGGTTTCAACAAACGTTTTACTGAGCGTAAAAAGGATGGAAGATCCTGGGAAGGTAAATGAGGAAGGACATTGCCAATGCAATAAACACCACTAAATGACTCGGGTTGTAATCCGGATATTTCCTGTAGATCCATAATGCGGAAAGTTGTCTGAGGGTGCTTCTCTTCCGCCTGGGCAATCATTCCAGGATCCAGGTCCAGCCCCAAAACATCACGGCCCTTCTTGGTCAATTGGCCACAATACCCTCCTGTTCCGCAACCAAGGTCCAAATGACGACCCTCTTCACTCAGCCAGCGGTCCAGGAATTTGAAGGTCGCCTCCCGCACGGGGAATATTTTTTCATAATGTCCGGAAAAATCTGCGTAGAAAGCCATGTCATACCTTTGCGATGATGTTATGGTGTAGGTGTAGGTAACTTATCTCATTCTGACCGGAGGTGCGACCCATGTTTCCATTTAAAAAAATCCTCTGCCCCACCGATTTCAGCGAAGCATCGATTTGCGGCATCAAAATGGCTCGTGAAATGGTTGAGAAATTTAACTCCGAAATTATTTTATTGAATGTTCACAAGCCTATCCCTCATTTACCCTCTCCGCGCATGGAAGCTTCGGATATTACCTTTGACGTTTCAGCCTATGAAGAGGTGATTGTATCCGAAGCAAAAACCTCTCTGGAAGAAATCCGTCAGGAATTTTTGGGCCCTGAAGCCATGGGCAAAGTGCTGGTCCATATTGGCAGTCCCGCCAAAGAAATCCTGAAAGTGGCCGATGAGGAAAAAGTGGAAGCCATTTTCATTGCTACTCATGGCCACACAGGTTTAAGCAAAATGGTTTTTGGTTCTGTTGCGGAAAGAATTGTGCGCAAGGCTCACTGTCCTGTCCTGACTATTCGCTCCTGCGAATAATGAGCTGCAATTACTGAGTTAGGGGTTTGAGGTAAAAACATACATTTCATACCCCTGAACAGGCCACAGATCGTCCCGTACCGCTCCATTTCGAGTCAGAGCGGCACGCCAGAATTCAATTCGCCGGTCATCTCCCTGGCGTATGGCTATTTCCACTCGAGCCATTCCCTGGGAACGCATTTCATGAAACAGATTTTCCGGGTCTTCCCTTCCAGCTTCACACTCCAGCAGGCGTATTCTAAAAAATTTTATTTCCGGTGGGACCCAACCGGAGGTTCCGCCTGTAACCGGCAACCCGGTAACCAAGCTTCGAATCAACCACCTGGCTTCAGTCCGGTCTTCATCGTATTCGTGAGCCGGAGCTGGAAGAGTAAGCACCGCTCCACCGGTATTGGCGATAAATGCAGGGTGGCCGTCCCAACCGATTTCCACTGAAGGGATGGCAGCGGGAAGGGAAACAAAAATCATCAAAATTACAGGCAACATAGGTGCTGCCCATCGGCGAGGACCCTGGCGATATTTCAAGACCAGCTGCTCGGCCCCTACCGCTGACCACCAGGCAAGAGCCACCACCATTAGCCATGAAAAGCGCCAGGCAGCCCGATAAGCCTTAAATGGGGGTGCAATTTCACGAAGCCACTCCATTGGCAAAGACAACCGGAAATCGGTCCCGGGCAGCCCCAGAGAATCTCCAAATGAAAAAACCAGCCCCACAGTTCCCAAAATGAGCATGGACCGACCAAAACGGCGACTTTGGAAAGGTAAATATCCGCGCCGCCACCAGCCCACAGCAAAGAGGCCCAAAGCCAACCAGCCAGGATGCAAAACCTGCCTATCACATTGGAAATAACGTTCAGAACCAACTTTGCCCTGCCCAACCCAATCCCTGGGACTGCTGCGATAAACACCACGAGTAAAAAAATGCTGGATGTCGGCACAACCCAGCCTGACTTCCAGAGTATCTCGTGTAAAGCGTCGGGAACGCTCAGCTAATTGAAGTCGCTGTTGGGCCAACATCCAAACTGCGGCCACAGCAACAATCAAAGGTAAGATGGTTACTTTACCTATATTGACAAACAGGCCAGGGGTAACTGTTTGCCTTCTGATTCGATGGGCAAGCCAGGCAATTAGAAGAACAACTACGCCAATGACTGCGTAGGCAAAACCATACCAACCCCAAGCGGCCTGCATTACCAGCCCAGCGGCCAGCAGCCACCAGAACAACCAAGTTGAAAGGCCGGCATTCTGGCGACGCAAAGCGGCCGTAAGTGCCGCCAGGCTGAAAAGGACAAAAGGTGGGGGAAGCTGGTTCAAATGGCCTATTTGAGAATGGGTATAAGGGGCCGCAATGAGAGCCAGAGCGGCAACTCCACTGGCCCAGCGTGAGCCACCCGAGGCTATCCACAAAGCGGCCATACCGGCTGCGGCCAGAAGAAGGCTCCCCAAATACGCCAAGTTGTACTGAGCTGAAACCGTTGGGGAAAATAGCCAGCGAAAAGGGGCAATTAACCAGGCTTGCCCCAAAAGGGAATCCATGAACCCCAATGAACCTTCAACAGGATAAAAGATGGGTAAATTTAACCACTGAGGGATTTGACTCCATTGGCGGGCACTCCATTCCAGCAAACCCGTTTGAAGAATGGCGTCAATTCCACCAAAAGGCCCTACAACTGAATGGGAGAAATTTTTCCAGACCGGCCCCAGAAAGGCGGCAATTAAAACCAGGACTCCTGCCCATGAAACCAAACCCAGTGTTTTTTCCCGGATCATTTTCCCTCCAAAAGAGAACCAGCTTTCAGCTATTCCTTTTCGGGCAATTGATAATTTTGACTTTCGAGGTCGCCTTTCTGCAGACTTGAACTGAGTATAACAAGTGGCAGGGGAACTGCCAACCTTACAGCTGAAAATCGCCAACCAAAAAATGGGTTGTGCCCAAAAGAATGTCGCTGGTTCAACTTGTGGCCACAGATTTGATTAAATACTGGAATTTTATGTGTTTTAGCTTGAAGATTGCTGGGTACTTTTGTATAAAAGTACCCAGCGACATTCTCCTGGGCACAACCCTTTAGTTGCCAACCTGCCTCACGCTGTCAATGACTGTACCATCGACCCATTTGATAGCTGCAACAACCTTGTCCCCAAGAATGGGTTTGTCGGCTGCTCCCCCACAGATCTGCTCCACTTCAGCCTTGATCTCTTCAATAGGGCGGATTGGCAAGCTTGAGCCACGCAACTGGTCGTGCAAATCCCGTCGCAGTGGATTGATGGCAATGCCTCGCTCGGTAACGATGACATCAATAAGTTCACCCGGTCCGCACAATGTTGTAACTTCGTCCACCAGCACGGGAATACGATCCCGGAAACTGGGAATGGGTAAAATTGTGCATTTGCTGGCCAGACAATTTTGCCAGCCGCCAATTCCGTGTAATAGACGGCCGTCGCTGTGAGTCACCACATTTGCATTGAAATTCACATCGACTTCGGTCGCTCCAAGAACAACAGCATCGAGCATGGAAGCAAAATTGCCTTTTCCGTGCCAATTGTAACTGGTAAACGGTGACGTATTCTGATGACCTGGGTTTTCACGCATGGAGCGCACGCCTTCGAGATCAAAAGTCTGGCCATCGAGGATGTAATCGGTGAGGCCTTCTTCAAGCATGTTGACCAGATACTGAGTGGATCCGCCACGAACAAAACGAGCCTTGATGTTGCGTTCGCGCATCATGTCCCGCAGAAAGAGAGCAAAGCTCAGAGCTGTTCCACCGGCACCGGCCTGGAAGCTGAATCCATCGCGCACAATACCAGCTTCATCACAGAAACGGGCTGTCAGTTCAGCAATAAGCAAACGATCAGGAGATTTGGTTATTTGGGTTGTTCCACTGACAATTTTACTGGCATCACCAATGCTGTCCATGACCACAACCTGATCCACATTGTTGCCCTGAATTTGCCAGGGGATGCAGGGGAAAGGAACCAGATTGTCAGTTACTGCAATAACATGATCGGCATATTCACTGTCAGCCAATGCAAAGCCCAGCAGACCACAAGCCGTGGGGCCGCGGTCACCAGTGGCATTGCCAAAAGCATCGGCGGTGGGGGCGGCAATAACGGAAATGTCAATTTTGACTTCCCCGTCCTGAACCGCCTGGTAACGTCCGCCATGGCTGCGCAAAACGGCCATACCTTTCATTTTTCCCCGGGTGCAGAAGTCACCCAAAGGCCCGTTCATGCTGCCTTCGATATGACTGATGACACCACTTTCCAGCAGATCAATCATTCCGGCATGACAGGGAAAACTGGCACTTGGAAACCAGCGCAATCCTTTGACACCCAATTCCGCTGCTGCAGCAAAAATCGCGTTGGCTACATAGTCGCCATTGCGCAAATGATGATGAGTGCTGATAGTCATCCCATCGCGCAGACCGGCATTGACCAGGGCCTGTTTGATGGACTCAACAGTTTTGTCGCCATCAGCAGGATAGTCGGCAGCACTGCGAATAGGGGCTCCATATTTGCGCCCTTCAGGAGTGTATTTTCCCACACCCTGAAAAGGAACGGCAACTTGACCATTGATTTCGGTGGGCACCATGCGCCCGGCCGCGTTCTTCACCAGCTTGGTCATTTTTTTGCTCCTTCAGTCAGCTCGCCGTTTTTTCGGGATCCTGGTTTTTCAGCATTGTCGCGCCAGTCTGCTGACAGCAGGCCCACCAACATGGCAATTTCCACGGTGGTCAGTGCCCGCTTAACGACGGGGGCATCGATCATTTTGCTGCCTAGACTGACCACACCCAAACCTTCGGATTCAGCTTTTTCGAAAGCCACTACAATTTTTTTGGCGCGGTCAATTTCCGAGGCATCCGGAGCAAACGCTTGGTGAACCACTGGAATTTGACGGGGATGAATACATCCCTTGCCAACAAAACCCAGACTTTTAGCTTCTAATACAGAATCGCGCAGACTGTCCATGTCGTTGACATCGCTAAAGACAGTATCGATAGCCTGCAGCCCCGCTGCCTTGGCACCATTGATAACCTGAGACCGAGCCCAAAAACTCTCGGTACCGGCATTAGTTCGCTGGGTTCCGATATCGGCGGTGTAATCTTCCAAGCCAATGGCAAGACCAATAATGTTAGGATGCGAACATGCAATCTCATAGGCTTGCCAAGCACCCTTGGCTGATTCAATAATGGGCATGAGATAAACCGGGGTATCCACATCAAGATTTTTTTGGATTTCGGCAATGCGCTCGGCAACAGCAACAACTTCAGCAGGCTCTTCTACTTTGGGAATCAATATTAGATTCACGTTGTGAGGAATGATCCAGTCAAGATCGTCCAGACCATGCTGTCCCTGATTTATGCGAACCATGCGCTCGGCACCATAAAAATTTACAGCCCGTAAAGCGTTGCGGACCAGGCAGCGAGCAGAGTCTTTTTCTTTTGGCGCCACCGAGTCTTCCAGATCAAGGATGACACCATCGGGTTGGTGCAATCCTGCGTTCACATAAAACTTTGGTTCATTGCCGGGCAGATACAGTCGGCTGCGGCGAAGGCGGTCACGACTGCTTTCGCCCAGGCAAGCCTCGCACAAGGGCAAAAGGAATTCACCCGAAGGTTTGTGACCACTGCGCAGAACAGCTGTTTCCAAACGTGCGGCCAAGGTGAAAGGCAAAGCCCCTTTGTCGTCCACGGAAATGATTGCGTTGTTCAAACCGAGAGTTTCACAACCCTCGCGCATGAGGGCTTCAATTCGTGGGCCGAACATGCCAGCCACTTTGGAAATCAGTTTGATTTGCAGACCGCCGGAAGATTGAATTTCAACTGTCACATGACAGTCGGAACGAACCTTGGGGCCTTTTTTACCGGCTACACCGATTGTTGGCATGAGTGGTGCCTTTCGGGAGACGTAAAGGGACGCATCGGGTGGCGTCCGAGGGTATGGGATTATTCCTGAAAAGTGGTAAGCAAAGCCATTTCATGCAAGACAGTTATTAAAAGTATTGCCAATATTATAGTTACTGGCACCTGAACCCTTAAGTGTGGATAACCTGGGAGACAAAACTTCAAATTTTATTTTCGCCAATATTTCGCTTTTTCGCATCTTGTTTTATTTCAACAGGTTTGGCGTTTCTGGCGTGTCAAGAACCACTTTGGGGAAAACCTTCCAAACCTGTGGATAACTTTAGGATAACTTCAAGGGTCTCCAAAAATAAAAACCACGGGCCAAAGAATTCGAATTCTTTTCGCCCGTGGTCATTCCAAAAATCACATTTTTTGAACTACAAAAATCTCTCCCAAGCGGGTCCAATTAAACCTCAATTGGGAAAAAGTGAAATTTCTGCTTTTTTAACTTTTGGCAACCTCTGCCAGAGTGGCCGCAAAAAGTTTCCAAACCTTCTGAACTGATGAAATTTGAACCTTCTCATCGGGCGAGTGAGCACCCCGAATATTTGGACCGAAAGAAACAATATCCAGGTCAGGATATTTTTCAGTCAACAGGCCGCATTCCAGTCCAGCGTGAATGGCCAGCAACTCGGCCTCGGTCTTGAAAGCACTTTTGTATTGCTTGCGGGTCACGGCAAGAAGATTGCTCTTCAGGTTGGGTTTCCAGCCGGGGTAACCTTCAGGTTGCTCCACTTCAGCATCGGCCAGGATGCCAATGGCTTTGTGCTGGGCCACCAAAGCTTCAAGTGAAGGCATAATGGAAGACCGGCTGCAACAAACCATGCGAACTTTGGATCCTTTGGTCGCCACAACACCCAGGTTGGTGCTGCTTTCCACCAGACCGGCAATGTCCTGGCTCATGGAAGTAACACCGTTGGGGATGGCCGACAACAGACGAAGAGTGTTCACGCTGGAATTCAAGCTGAAACACCGGGGAGCTTTTACAGCACTGGTTTTCCATTCGAAGCCATCGTCAATACCAGCGAGCTCTTCTACTTTTATACGCTCCAGGAAGGTATCGACAAGTTTTTTAAACCGACGGCCATCGGCTTTGGCAACAACCACTTTGGCTTCAGCTTCGCGGGGAATGGCGTTGCGCATGCTGCCACCGTTAACTTCAACCAGGCGCAGAGGCATTTCTTCCGAAACGGCCAACAGAACCCGGGTCATGATTTTGATGGCATTGCCACGGTTCTCATGAATGTTCAAACCGGAGTGACCACCACGAAGACCACCAATGACAATTTTACGCCCACCGCTTTCTTTGGGCGCACGGGTGGCTTTATTTTTCAGGGTAAAAACAGAATCACGCCCGCCGGCACAGCCAACAAAAATGGCATCGTCTTCTTCAGAATCCAGATTGATCATTTGGCGGGATTCAAAAAAGCCAGCCTCCACACCAGCAGCACCAGTAAGGCCGCGCTCTTCATCTACAGTGAGCAGAACTTCCACCGGGCCGTGTACGACTTTTTTGTCGTCAGCCAGAGCCAGGCCCATTGCTACACCAATGCCATTATCGGCTCCCAGAGTGGTCCCGTCGGCTGTTACCCAGTCACCATTAATCTGAAGTTTCAGAGGATCCGTATCAAAATCGTGTTTGGTGGCTGAATTTTTTTCACACACCATATCAACGTGGCCCTGAATGAGGACAGGAGCGGCCTTTTCCATGCCCTTGGTGGCAGGAATTCTGATCAGGAGGTTGCCCACCTTGTCGTCCGACCAAGATAAATTGCGTTCATCGGCCCAGGCTTTGAACATTTTCATCACGCCGGTTTCATTTCCGGAACCGTGAGGAATGTCGCACATTTTTTCGAATATCTGCCATACGGGGGCAGGCTGAAGTTTGTCCAACTTGGCCATGAGAGCTCCTTGTTTTCCGGCTTAAACCGGATTCATCCTTAGGGATCGGGTTCAATGACTGAACTGTTTGAATGAGAAGATTATTTGGCTGCATGATTTTATTGCATGATTAAACAGCATGATTAAACAGCGTGCCGAAGAGATACAATACTAGAAGCCGTGCCGCAAGACAAGACCCCAATGGCCCGCAGTTACTAAATTTCCACAGGGATCAAGGTCCAGAGTATTCAACCGGTCGTGATGTCCGGAATGCATGGAGGTCCATTGGCTACCATCGTAGGATAAAACTGTGCCATTATCCCCTACGGCATAAGTATGGCCCTGGTCATCGCCGCCTACATTCTTTAGTGAAAAGAGTGTACCACTGTCCTGAACCAGCCAGGGTGTGTCCTCTCCCAATTGACCGCTGTGATTAATAATCAGACCACTTGACCCTACAGCCACGGTTTGCTGGTCAGCCCGGCACCAAATCCCAGTCAGAGGCAATGAAGTATTGCTTTGCATTTCCTGCCAGATAATGCCATTAAAATAAAGAATCGTCCCTCCGGCCCCCACGGCATAAACCTCTTCGGGGCTGCGGCCATGCACTGCCATTAAAGGTCGGTCCGATCCACTGGTCATCGGTTCCCAATTCAAACCATCAAAATGGACAATGATTCCGCCGGCCCCCACCGCATAAACATCATCGGAATTGACACCCCAGATGGCTTCCAGGTTTACTTCGCTTTGTAACCGCCAGGTTTCCCAGGGGCGTCCCCCGCGATACCGGGCAATAACTCCGTCGGTGCCTACAATAAAAAAATCATCATCAGATTCGCCCCAGATACCGGAATAATCGACACCGTCGAGAGGCGGAGCAATGTTTTGCCAGCCACCGCCATGGGCTTGCAGAACAACACCCTGTTTTCCCACCGCGAAAATTTCACCACAGGATGGGGTGAAAACATCTTTTATCCAGTGAGTATGCCCCACGCTGATAATTTGCCAGGCCGGATCAGTAACCTGTTGGACAAGACCGTTGTAACCTGTCATGAGCAAAGCGCTGTCCTGATTATCCCACATACCGTATAAGTAACGGCCCTCAGCGATAACCCTTGGATTCCAGTCGTCCGGACCGCGAGTCAGGAAGATTCCCCCTGAACCAATGGCCACCGGATCGTGTCCGGGTAATCCGCGCACCGACCAAAGTCGTTCTGTGGTACCGCTGTTCTCAGGGTTCCAGGATATACCGTCGAAATGAGTGATGCTGCCCAGAGAACCAACTGCAAAAATATCGTCAGGTTCAAAACCCCAGATACAGTCAAGAACCTGGTCAATCCCTGAATCCTGCTCCAGCCATACAGAACCATCAAAATGCATAACTATTCCAGAACTGCCACAGATATAAATGTTGTCTTCGGCAGTACCCCACACACTGTAAAAATTGGTTTCTACGCCAACATCCAGAGGGCTCCAATTATTTCCGTCGAAATGAACGACGGCACCACTATTACCCACCGCGTAAACATTTTCCCAGTCGGTACCCCAAATTCCATTCAAACCACCGGGAGAATAAGTATGCCGGCCAGTCCATTGCTGCCCATCGAACTGGTAACAAACCCCATTTTCACCCACGGCCAGGACATGCTCGGAGTCGGAACCCCAGACACCATAAAGAGAGGAACTGAAATCGAATTGCCATGATTGCCATTGTCCGTTGGAATAATGCCGAATGCTGCCGTGTTCGCCCACTGTGAAATAATTGGCTTCGGTCACACCCCAGACTGAGCGCTGGGTGTATTCAGGTTCCAGGATGACTTCCCAGCTGGGATCGTCCTGAACCACGGTGGGATCGTCGTCGCTGCACCCGGATAGGGAGAAGATAGCCATGAGGATCATTAACCAAGCCAAAAAAGTGCGATGGATTCGGATGATCTCTCGGTTTAAGATTGAAACCGTATTGTTATGACTCATCAAAGGAGCGATCCTGACATTTTGTCTCCGGGGCAATACAGGGCGGAGCTTTTGTAGTAGGCGAAAAGGAGCAAAACCCGGCCCGGCAAGACCGGGCCCGATTCAGACTCCATTGTAACACATTCTATCCTGAAAAGTTGCAATGAATTGCTTAAATTGCCTCATTTAAGGACGTTTCACTGTCAAAGGAGAGTCGCTGAGAGGCCAATTTCCCTTGGTGGGAGACCCATTTCCTGCGGGAAAAATCAGATAACTGTATTTCCCATAATGTCCCAGACGACGAGCATAAGACTCCAGGCGATGCGGGCTGTTGCACAGGATAATCAGATCGGTAATGGTTGAATCGTACGGATTGGTTCCGGTGAAAACCAGATCGTAGTCTTTCAGGTTGTAACGTTTACCATCCAGGAAAAACGTATTTCCGCTGATCATCAATTCCGAATTCTGATATTTGCCGAGCAACTCGGTGCCGGGGTTGATCAGAATACTGGAAGTTCCTGAACCCGGTTTGGTATCGGCCGGCAATTCCCCGTTTTCAACAATGGCATACAATGGCTGACTGAGGAACTCGCTGGCAAATTTATGGGCGGCCTGAACCATCAGGTTGGGCGCATGATCCAGAACAATAGTGGGCCCCATTTCAGCCAATACCTGACTGAGGGTTGGCTCTATTTCAGCCAGATGCAGCCTGCGGAACAAGTTCGTACCAGGGTCAATGGAAATGCTCCGGACTTTTTCGGCCTTGAGTTCAAATTTCTGGCTCATTTTATTGAAATGAATAGTTTTTTCCACTGCCCCTTCGGCTGTATCCAGAACCACAGGAACCTGCAGGTCGTACGGAGGGGCCCCCTGTCTCAATTTGAAAGAAACCTTGTCGCCATCAAACTCCACATCTTCCAAAGCCAGGATAGGCGCTCCGGTTCGGGTCAGCCACTGCTTCTGGAAGTCGCTGAAGTCTTTGCCGGAAGCGGTTTCAAAAGCAGCAAAAAAATCGCTCCAGTTGGTCTGGGCATATTTGTGCTCTTTAGCCACTGCTTGCAAACCATCCACAAAAGCCTCACGGCCTATTAGATTCTCCACCATATGGAAGACCATCATGCTTTTGCCATATCCAACCGCCCGGGTGGCTCCGCTGTGGCGACTCATAAATTCCGCCAGGGGGAAGTCATTGCTGCTGTCTCTGGTGTAAGCAGCGTAATCTTTCAGAGTGGTACGACGATACTGGCGGGCTTCTTCATCACTTTTAAGTTTCTTGTAATGATAGTCAGCACAATAAACAGTCAGACCTTCACACCAATTTCCTTCACTAATATCCACAAAAACTGAGTTGCCCCACCAGTTATGGCAGATTTCATGACCAAAGCTTGTGTAGGGAATAAAAGGCAGACGCAAAACGGTGCCACCGAGCAGTGTATATGAAGGCATTCCATATCCGGTGGGAAACCAGTTTTCAACTGTGGCAAACTTCTTGTAGGGATAAGGACCAATCATTTCTTCGTACATGGCAATGTAGGCTTTGGTGCGCTCCATGTATGTGGCTCGAAGGCGGGCATCGTCTTCCAGGAAAAAAGTCTGACTGATGATGCCCTCTTTGACGGGTTCTTCGTGTACAAAATATTTGTTGGCAATTAGGTTCAGACCATCGGACGGATACCGGGCCACCCAGCGGGAATGAAGCCTGTCACCACGAAGTTCGTGCTCGGTGCGTTCACCCTGGGTTACGGATTCAAATCCAGCAGGCGTATCGATGCTTAAATCGTGGGTAACCATGACATCTTCAGCCCACGGCAACCATTCAGCCATTCCAGATAGATAAATCCCTTCCTGGCTAATGGTGGCTGTTATTTCATTTCCAATATTCTCTCTGGAAAATGTCATTTTTTCCACGGACTCGAAAAAATATCCGGAATACTGTAAATCCAGCTGGCCTCCGGCAGGAGAAAGGCCACAAGCTTCAAGATTAATCATCTGGAACAGTCCGTCTTCGTCTTCACCTCTGGAAACAGCGACAGTGGGATCGACACTTTTTTTCCCCATGCGGGAAATGCTCACTACGCTGAGTTGGTCGCCCAAACGGAGCTCTTTGACTCCTTCAGGGATATCCAGGTGATCATTGATGATCACGGTATGAGAATCCACATCAAAAACCAATTGAGCCTGGTGCGACATGATTGAAGCCTCGGCAAAAGCACTTCCAGTGGCCAAAACCAACAGAGATAAAAAGATAAGACCCGTGGTGACCATAATTTTCATAGGAAGTTTCTCCTGGACAGAATTTCAATACAACTTCTTTTGCGTAGATGATAGTAGAAACGATCCCTGATTGGCAAGTAGATCTACTCTGGTTATTTCGCAAATGCTCCATTATTACCGTTTTGTTATCTGCTTTATTCTTGTTGCAAACATTTTATAACTCATTATTCTAATTGAGGGTCGCTTCGTTGGTTTTGACGACCCCCTCATTATTCAATTCGTTGTTCCGGTTTCACCGGTCGCTTCATTTCGTGAATGCATTCAGCCGGTAGTTTGTTACAACTTTTTTCTTTTTTGGGGAACACCAAAGAAAGATAGCCAACAGATGTTCTTTATGATGACGTTGGATGCACATGCGGGACAGGACTTCATGTCTCGGCTAAAAGCCAGACACGAAGGCACACTCGCTGAGTTAACGAAGGAATACCTGCCGCAGATTTACCGCGCCGCCCGGGGCGCAGGTCTCAGTGTGCAGAACGCGGAAGACGCCGCCCAGAATACGTTTGTTACGTTCATGGAAAAACTTGACGATTTCGAAGGCCGCTCTCATGTCCGAACCTGGCTGTTTGGAATACTCTATCGTAAGATTTCAGAGAGCAGGCGTGGTGCCCAACGAGACGATGGTGCTGAAGATATTGACGAAGTCATGGAAAGCCGCTTTAAGACAAATGGTTTCTGGGCCAACCCACCCAGAGAAACTGACGCAGCAGCTTTTGACCGGGATATTCGGACTCACCTTACTGAGTGTCTCGATGGAGTGAACGATGACCAGCGTTTGGCTTTTATAATGCGCGAGGTGAACGATCTGGATAGTGACGAGATCTGCCAGGTCATGGATGTGAGTCGATCCAATTTGGGTGTTCTGCTCTATCGTGGACGCAACAAACTGCGTGAATGTCTGGAATACAGGAACATCAAGGGGTAGGTATGCTGAAGTGCAATCAGGTGACCAAAATTGTGGCCACCGACGATTACAGGGAACTTGGGGTCCTGAAAAAAATGGAATTCAAAATGCACCTGCTTATGTGCAAGCACTGCCAACGCTATTTTTCTCAGTTGAAAAGCCTGGGGTTTGAGGCCCGCAGGAATGCTGAAAATCATGAAGCGGGTACCGAGCAGTTGCAACGAATGGAGAAGAACATCAGAGAGCAGTTGGATGGGTAGTCTTGCTTGAGCTGACCTTCATCTGTTCTTATTTTTTGATTTCAATCAACCGATACAATCCAACACAATTTCCATCCCCATCGGAACGGTCTGCATCTTCAACCCATAACAGTTTGTCTCCCCAAATTTTATAATCCCCTGTTTGGCTTGGCATTGACGATATTTTTATTGCGCCCACTGTATTGTCAAATCGATTCAGGACTTCGAATTCCACACTGTCGGCTGTTCGGTTGGACCGCTGGACCCATAGCCTTCCGTTGGGCCTGGCAAAAACATGTTCGCCGGCCTGCTCCAACAGGAAAGAATCAACTTTATTATGAAGCTCATCAATTTCATCTTGAACTATTTGAGTGTCTCGTTTTATTCCCTGCCAGCCGCTGCCAATAGTCTTTACATATTCCAACTTTTCATTGAATACCTCGAAAATAGCTTTTCTTGTATCCTTCTGAATAAACACGTAGCCGTCCTCTGCAAGGCACATTCTGGGAAATGGGCGCCAGACATCTGCAGGAATCCGTCTTCCGGGTTTAGGCTTTTCCATTAAACTTTCTTTGATCAGAGTACTGCTCAGAAGTACTGCGTCGGCATCCAGAGCCACCAAAGAAATCTGAGAAGCGAAACCAAAGTCAACCTTTTCAACACTGTTCCATATGGCAATAAAACCACCATTATAAGGTTCAATCTGCTGGCATTGTTTTGTGGCCGGAAACAAAATTGATTTTTTGAACTCGCCAGAATTTGAATAATACAAAACCTTGGATTGGGGTGAATAGTCGGCAACTCCAACCAGGCCACTATTTAGAGAAAAAGGTTCACAAGGTCCAAAATGGTCTTCTGGACCAGAACCTTTGCTGCCAACCGACCAGTGAATCTGGTTGTCAAAAGACAAGGACATTAGCTGGTCGCCAATTCGATCAAAAATGACCAGACCATCATCGGTCACGGATATGGCCCCCATCAGATTGTCAAAAAACACATCGCCTTTGGATTTATCGAAAAGAGAAAATTCCAAACGTGCGGAACAATCCATTTCATCGATTTCCTGCAACATAAATTCTCGGATATTGTTGTCACAAATAGCAGCTGAGGGAATGACAAAAATAAGAAAAACCAACAAAATTCGAAACATATGAAACCTCTTTAGATTATCATAATTGCAAAAAAAAGGGCCCCCGAAGGGACCCAGATATCGTATCAGCTCAACTTTTACCGGTAAAGCGATTTAACCGCACCCCAGCTTGATTCCTCATTAGCCACAACATCATTGGAATATTCCACAATCATGGGCTTGGGATTCAGGCTGTGATGATCGTTCCACATTCCGCCTCCACCAGGAGTGAACTGCAGATACATTTCGCCATATTGCTCGTCCCAGTCATTGGGTTCACCCGGGGCCCAGTTGACCCAATCGAAACCTTCTTCAGTTACCCAATGCCAGTTGGCAGCAGGTTCGCTGTGATCGCTGTTCTGGTAGCCACCAATCCAAGGGTCGCCTGCTGGTGGTGGAGCATCGCCTCCAAGAACCATATTATAGACAAAATCGTTTTCAGCCTGGCTGGTTAAGGTCACCAAATAACCTGGACTGCCAAAGACATTGCGGTTTTCGGCAATAATATGAGCTTCTTCCCAGGTCACTAAGGGCGACAGGTATTCATAATAATGGCCATTACCCTCCCATTGAACGACATCAGCAGAGGCGGTCAACGGCACCAGAGCCACCAATAGAAGGGTCAGGGTCATCAAAAGGCTGTATCGGGCATTCATATTTACCTCCAAGGTATTGTCCGGGGAAAAGCCGCCAATTGGCCTGTCCCTCAATTCGACCTACTGGATTATACCAGATTTGATTTGCTTTTTTCAACACTTTTTTTACTTTTTGCACTCTTTAGGCTTCGGCTTTTTTAGTGTTTTGGGGATTTTCGGGCAGATTTTCCAAAGGAACCAAGGATATTTCAGTCATTTGTTCGGCTATCCAATGCTCTGTATGGTCATTTATTTCACCCGCTTTTAGGCCTTTTGTATCCAGAACCGGGCCCACAACCACCTTCACCGTACCTGGTTTAATAATAAAACCGGTGCTGGTCCAGAATTCACCCGCATTATGGGCTACCGGTACAACCGGATATCCACTGCGGGCTGCCAGCATGGCTCCGCCAATACTGAAACGGCGTTCTTTTCCCGGAGGGATTCGTGTTCCTTCAGGAAAGATCACAACCCACAATCCGCGTTTCAATCTTTCAGTGCCCTGCTGGATGACTTGCATGAGGGCCTTTTTTCCACCCTTGCGATCAATGGCGATGGCACCCATAACTTTCAATCCCCAGCCAAAAATAGGAATCCACAACAACTCACGTTTCAGGACCCACACCTGGGCGGGAAAAATAAACTGCAAGGCAAAAGTCTCCCAGGCAGACTGGTGTTTGCACAAAATAATCCCATTTTCAGAAGGTATGTTCTGCAGACCAACCACTTCATACTTGACACCACACACCACTCGCAAAATTTCCATCACACCGGTGGACCAACGGGCCATGGCTTTGTTTCGCTGAGTGCCCGGTAAAACCAAGCACAACAAAAGCAACGGAACAACCATCACCGTAGCCAACCCAAGCAATAAATAGAACAGCAGGCTACGGAAAAAAAGCATTGGTTTGGATTGCATCAATCAACCACCACTTCCACCAAGGGCATGGTTTTCAGGTATTTTTCCGCTGCTGTAACCAGGTTCTCAAGAGTGACATCATCGTAAGCGGTCAAAGCGTTCAAGTAACCAGGGATGTCATTGGTTAATTCAGCCATGGCCAAATAATAAGCCTGCCCCATGGATGACAACCGGCGCATCATTTGCCGGCCTGTCCGGGCACTGCGAATTTTGTCCAGTTCATCCTGAGTAATGGATGAGGCGTCAAAATTGGCAATGAATTCCCTGAGTGCAACCAAGCCTTCATCCATGCGTTCCACTGGCGGATTCAACCACGAGATAAACTCACCCTGTCCCGAGCGCACAGAAAAAGAGGCCCCCACGCTGTAACTCAAACCCCGGGTTTCACGCAGATCCATAGCCATGCGGTCGCTCATTATTGCCGTGACCAACTTCAGGGCATTCTGGTCCTCTTCCGCTACCGGAATTATGGTTCCCAAACGGATGGCACTCAACTCACCACCCACGGTTTTACGCACCTGACTGCTTTCTGAAACCACGGGAAGAGCTGGCAAACCGGTGACAGGTTTTCCACGACCCGGCAGTTTTTCTTCGATGAGTGCACGCATCTCTTCATGGGGATACGGTCCAACAATTGAGAAAATCAGGTTTTCAGGAGAGAAAGCTTTACGGTAAACCTGACGGACCTGATTAAAATTAAGGGATGCCAGGCTCTCGGCATCCCCTTCGGCAGGCAATACCAAAGGATGATCACCGTAAAGAATTTCATCCAGAGTGCGATTGGCGACACTGCGAGCACTGGCCTGTCCATCTTTCATAGCTTCAATGCGCTGAATGCGTTCTCTTTCAAAATCATCTTTGTCAAAAGCGGCGTGCTGGATTTCCCTGATCAGCATTTCCAGCATTTCAGGACCGTATTGGCTTGACAATTCTATACGAATAAAACTGAAACGACCGTTAGTGTAGTAGTTGTCCATGGGAATGCGGTCATCATCCACCAGTTTAACCACGGCACCGAGTTCACGAAGACGCCGCGCAAGGCAAACATCATCGCAACCGGAATATCCTTCGGTGAGCATGCGGTGCACCAGATCAAGGGCTCCGGCGTGGGCGTTTTCCTGGTCAACCATGGCCCGACCTCGAATGGTCAGATGAATGGCCATTAAGGGACTGTCGCTGTTGGTTTGGCTGATAAGCACCGCACCATTTGCCAATTCCGTTCGATCCACCTGCAAAGGAGCCGGGGCCGATTCTTCAGCAGCGGGTTTTTCCCCTTCGGCTTCGCCCATGCCCATGTCACTCATGCTCATGCCCTGCTTCTTCATGGCTGCCAGCATTGCCGGGGGCATTTTCATACCTTCAGGCATGCCCATTGCCGCCATGGGGTCTTCACTGTTTCCGCTTTCACTCTCAATGAGAATGGCCTCACAAGGCGCATCAATTAGCCAGTTGGTCATGGCGCGAGTCACTTCTTCGGTGCTCACCTGGGCCAGTTGCTCCAGATATGAGACGAAGAAATCGGCACCACCAATAGCTACGGGTTCGGCTATGTAAATACCAGTCATACGCAACTGCTCGCGCTCCAAAAGAGTGTGAGTTTCAGACATGCGCACAATACCAAGGATATCGGCTTCATCGATACCGCTTTCAATCGCACCAGTAAGAGCATCTTGCACCAGGCGATACAGAGCGCTTGGGTCGGATTTTTCTTTGAGGGAAAAATGCATGGTCAAACGACCAAACCCAGGAGCTTTTTCCCAACCCCAGGAAAAGCTGGGCCTGATTTCATCATCGACGTCGGCCAGGGCGCGAGTCAAAACTCCGGAACCTTCAAGGTCCAGCAATTGCGCCATAACCAGGAACGGAAAGAATTCATCCATACCGTATGTCGGAGCTTCAAAAGACAAAGCGAGAACCCTCTGGTCACCAGCCCGCCGCGTAACAGAAGTGGTTTTGCTAATGTAGGGAGAGGTTTTCAGACCTGTTTTATCAAGAGTACCGGGGGCAACGGAACCGTAATATTTTTCCAGCATTTCAAGGGCTTCTTCGCGCTCAAAATTTCCGGCCAGAGTCAGAATCATGTTGTTCGGGACATACCATTTACGATAGAAGTCATACACATCATCGCGAACCATATGTTCAATAGTGCTTTTGGTTCCCAGAGTAGGCAACTCCAGGCTGGTTCCCCCATAAAGAGCCTGACGCATGGCCACTTCGGTTTCATGTCCCGGCCAATCACGGCCCTGAACAATTTCCCCAATGACAATGCCTTTTTCCTTGGCAAATTTTTCTTCAGGAATGATGGAGTGAAACAGCATTTCCGACTGCAACTCAAAACCGGTTTCCAGATTTTTTGCAGGAATAACCATCATGTAGTTTGTGAAAAAATCAGTGGTATTTGCGTTGTTGTATGCTCCGGCCCGGTCGGCCATGTCGTACTGCTCTTCCTGGGTGTATTTTGACGACCCATTAAACAACAGGTGTTCAAGCATATGGCTCATACCGCTGGTCCGGAAATCTTCCCAAGCCGATCCCACCCGAACCTGAGTAAAAATACCAGCCATGGGTTGAGCGGGGTTGTGCATCAGAATAACTTCCAGGCCATTTTCCAGGCGCAGCACTTCCACATTTTCAGGCAGTGGATAAAACACGGGGTCCAGATTTGGATCCAACAAACTGCTTTGCTTCTCTGCCATGGCCAAAGACGCCACACAAACACAAGCCACCAATAGGACGACTCCCACAAAATTCTTTTGCACTTTTTCTATCCTTCGAAACAAGTAAATGGTTCCAGCGTTGCAGTTTTTAGTTCTGACCCGATTCGGCACCATCAATAATTCCCACAAAGTCTTCAGCTTTCAAAGCGGCTCCACCAATTAAGCCACCGTCAACATCGGGCAGGCCAATCAGTTCCCTTGCGTTACCAGGTTTACAGCTGCCACCGTAAAGAATGCGCATAAAGTCGGCCACTTCTTTGCCCATCAGTTCGCTGACAACACCCCGTGTGAAAGCATGTATTTCCTGTGCCTGCTCGGGAGTGGCCGTTTCCCCGGTACCAATGGCCCAAACCGGTTCGTAGGCCAAAACCGTATTGTAAGCGTTGGCAAATTCAAGTTTAGGCAGCACGCCTTGCAATTGCTGGCGAACCACTTCTTCGGCCCGGCCTTCTTTGCGCTCACCCAAAACTTCACCAAAACAAAAAATCGCCTTCAGGCCGGCCTGATGAATGCGATTAATTTTAGCGACAAATTGGTCATCCGTTTCTTTTTGATACTCGCGCCGTTCACTGTGAGCAATAATTACGTACTGCACACCGGCTTCCTTGAGCATATCTACAGATACCTGACCTGTGTATGCGCCTTTTTCCTGGTCGGAACAATTCTGGGCACCCAGAAGAACCGGCTCGCCTTTGGCAATTTCAGAAACGGCGGGAATAGTAAGATAAGGTGGGCAGACAAGAACATCGCCTTTTAGAGCCCGTCCTTTCAACAAATCCTGAACCTCGGCAGTCAGTTGACAACCAGCAGCAGGTCCCATATTCATTTTCCAGTTTCCAGCGACGAGATAGCGGCGCATAGCAGGCTCCTCTTGGCAAATTGGCCAGGGTTATTGGTCTTGAGATTTTCCGAGGTTAATATGGCATTTTTTCCGCAAATTGTCCACTTGTGAGCAAAATTCCGAGAACAATTGAGTTGTGCCCAGGAAAATGTCGTTCTTTCTTTGCTTAGATTAAACCAGAAGACCTTTGATATTTCCTAGCGAGCGTAGGCCAGGTCATGCGAATTGTTTTTAGGCAAA
>JAAEOA010000428.1 GCA_024223715.1 bacterium
CCAGACAGGCACCAAACCTTAGAGAGTGTAGAAAAAGCAGCCAGTTCAGACCTTTTTGCTGATATTCTCTGAGTGCTGCCTTAAACGCTCGCCCGGGTTTTGCTGCGGAAATCAAATCCGGGTTGAGCAATTTTTTGAGGACCGATTCGAGCCATTCCCCACTGGAGACACTGCAATTTATTTCAGCTGCAGACTCACCCAGCAACTTTTCGGGCGTTAGCTGCAAACGCATGGCATCTTTCAGGCTTAAACCTTGTTCAGCCATCATTTTCTTTGCTTTCTCATAGGCGTCCAGGGTTTGCTTCAGTTTTTCAGGATCTACCGCCACCCATTTGTTTTTGATAAATGCCAGTCCTTCCGACTCCTGCAACAGCCGTTTTGCTTCTTGCGGGGAAATTTCGCTGTCACCCAAAACCAAGCGCACATCAAAATTTAAAATTTCGTCCATGCCGACGAAAGACGGCTTGGTGTCACCGACACTTATATTGATGCCGACCCTTGA
>JAAEOA010000429.1 GCA_024223715.1 bacterium
ATTTTGCGGGCTGGAGTTTCCGGCTGGGAGAAAGCTGGCGGACCCTTGTCTCCTCCATTCGAATTGGAGCCCATTGTTGAAGACTTTCCTGCAAGTGAGGAAACACCATGAACCGCACTATTCAGGAAATGATCGTTCTGGTTTGCCGCCTGGGAGTTGGCGGAATTTTTGTTTTTGCTTCCCTGGATAAATTGCAGAACCCGGCTGCCTTTGCCACCATCATTCATCATTACCGCATGGTGCCCTATGAGCTGCTGCATGCTTTTGCCGTATTTCTGCCAGTGCTGGAAATTATTGTGGGCAGTGCCCTCATTTTGGGGATTCAGCAGCGTGGAGCCGCTTTGATAACGTTGTTGCTGAACGTGGTTTTTATTGCCGCCATTGCCACAGCCCTCTCTCGAGGCCTCGATATTTCCTGCGGATGTTTTAATACCGATGGCGGGCATGGCGTGGGCACCAGCCTAATAATGCGAGACATTTTACTGTTAGTGGCCTGTTTTCCACCTTTGGTTTTTTCGTCGGGAAAATGGACCCTAAATGGTCTATTTAAGCGGTAAAATCAAAATGAAAATGACAATCAACGACAATTTGACAACTGCCTCTCAAGTACTATTATAAAAAAGTTCGAAGCCACCGTGGTGGCTGAGTCTTTGATTTTATTTTCTGGAGGATCCGAAAATGCCCGCACTCGTAGACCCCGCATTGTGTACCGGCTGTGAAGCCTGCGTCGACGCCTGCCCCACCGAAGCTATCGCCATGGTCGATGACAAAGCATTTGTCACTGCTGATGAATGCACCGACTGCGAAGCTTGTGTTGAGGAATGCCCTGAAGAAGCCATCTCGATGGTTGACTAGGGTCGGGTTCTGATCAGTTAAAAGGACGAAGCTTTTGCCTCGTCCTTTTTTATATCAATTATTTTGTAAACTAAATATCGTCTTCCACAACAACCGCCGTACCATAAGCCAGCAGCTCCGCCGCATGCTCCATCATTTCGCTGGTGGCAAACCGAACTCCCACTACGGCATTGGCACCATTGGCAATCGCTTCAGCATTCATTCGATCAAGAGCCTCTTCCCGGCACTCGGCAATCATTTTCGTATAATCACTAATTTCTCCACCAACCATATTCTTTAACCCAGCCATAAAATCGTGTCCCAGATGACGGGCGCGAATGGTATTGCCTTTAACCAGACCAATAGTCCGGGTGATGCGTTTGCCGGCTATGCTATGGGTGGTTGTGACCATCAGAGAATCAGACATTGAATTTCACTTTCTAAAGAGACAGGATCAGCGAATAACATCTTTGTAACGGGTGCGTGCCCGCTTGTGAATCCGTTCGCGAAAAACCGAAATAATAAGGACCAGGACTCCTGCCGCTCCGGCAAAAATTCCACCTTTTACGTAAAGGGGCAGGATGTCGGAGTGAATGAGCATTTTGAGCAAATTAAACAGGAACCAAACACCCACGACCGTGACTCCCAAAGTCACCAGAACCCAGCCCATGCGGCGATGAGTCTGGTTGTGGAAGTTGTCCCAGAAACCTTCCCACTCTTCGGCTGGAGCATCTTTCAGACGCAAGGCGCCTGTCACCTGGTTGAACTGACGCAGGCGTTCCACTTCACGGCGGGTGGTTTCGTTTTCGGCCAAGTGTTTTTCAATGCGCTCACGGTTGACCGCATCGAGTTCATTATCAACGTATGCTGAAAGCAAATGGGCTTCAGTGCGGGGGTCAAAGGGCCCGGGTGTGTTCACTTTTTGTCCTCCAGACCGACAATGTCGCGCAACCTTGTCCTGCCAGCGTGCAGTCGTGACATGACCGTTCCCAAAGGAATGTTCAAAGCTTCAGCGATGTCGCGGTATTTCTGTCCCTGGAAATGGTATAGCATAAAAACTTCTCGCATTTCTTCGGGCAATTCCTGTATGCCGTCCCACAGACGGCGGCGTAAATCGTCGGCTACCATTAGTTCATGCGGGTTGGGCCTTCCATCTGACTTTTTTACCCACTCGAGAGGCATTTCTCCCTGGTGGCGTTTTTCATCCCGCCGCTGATTCAGCGAGGCATTTTTTACGATGCGATAAAACCAGGGAAAAAAAGGTTCTCCAAGGCGGAATTTTTCCAAACTTTTGTGGATACGCAAAAAGGCTTTCTGAACCGCGTCCATGGCCACATCGTGATCACCAGTTACACTCATGGCAATGCCGTAGGCTCGGTGTCGGTAGCGGTTCATCAAATCCTCGAATCCTTTAGGGTTTCCTGTCAGGAAACTTCGGATGTCATCCGTGTCCTGCAGGTGTTGGGCATCGTCTGTGGCCACAGCCTCTGTCGATGTCCCAGATGCAGCAGTTACACGCCCATTGTTGGGTTTATTCGAAGGAATTGAAGAAAAAATGCCAAAAAAGAACATGGGTCAGGATTTTCCTTTACCATTAGAGTCTGCATTCCAGCCGATATCCGGGCATTGGACTACGGAATTAACCAGGCGAGCGGCGACAAAGAGAAAATCGCCAAGGCGGTTGAACCAAGCCACGGTTGATTCGGGAACGGCCTCATCGGCAGCCAGAGCCACGGCGTTTCGCTCCACTCGACGGGAAACGGTCCGCGCCACATGCAACTGAGCTGCGGCCGAATGGCCACCGGGTAAAATGAAATTTTCCAAAGGTGCCAGTCCCGCTTCCATTGCATCGATGAGATTTTCCATTTTGTCCGTGGGATAAACGGGTTTTTCAGCGGACAATTCCGGGCTGGCCAGAACAGCTCCAATATCAAAAATTCGGCTTTGGTATTCTTCCAAAACCAAATCCAGCTCAAACGGTAATGCCGCTTTCAATTGACCATCATTTCGCATCAACGCAACAGCCAATCCCAGCGAGCTGTTCAATTCATCGGTTTCACCATAAAGGCTGACCCGGGGGCTGTTTTTGGAAACTCGACTGCCATTTCCCAGACTTGTTTCGCCTTGATCGCCGGAGCGGGTATAAATGCGGGCCATTGGCGCCTCTTTTATTGATTGTGGTCAGCGGTTGGCTTTGGGGTGCACAATAACATGAGAAAGGCCAGCCAGTCCATGGGAAGAACATCTGAACCAGGAGGATATTATCTAAGCAAAACCACTTTTTTTGTCAATTGGGTGTTTTGAATTTTCAGGCGGACAAAATAAAC
>JAAEOA010000430.1 GCA_024223715.1 bacterium
CCGGCTTCTGGTTCAGTACCGCATTCCTGAAATTATCGCCAATGGTCTGTTGGCCATGACCACCAATCTCTTTTTGATCTGGGCGATCATTATTATATTTTTGATCTTCGTGGGTATGTTCATGGAAACCTTGGCAACCATCATGATCCTGACCCCCGTTCTGCTGCCGGTGATGACAATACTGGGGGTGGATCCCATTCATTTCGGAATTGTGCTGGTTTGCTGCTGTGAGGTCGGGTTTGAAACCCCGCCTTTGGGGGAGAATTTATTTATCAGCGCCGGAATTGCAAACACCACGATCGAGGAAATTTCGGTAAAAGCCATACCGTTTTCGATCGTGGAGATTGGGTCAATATTTTTAATCGCCTACATTCCGATGCTTTCGCTTTGGTTTCCGAAACTCCTGGGCTACTGAGCCATGGCTGTTGTTTAACGATCCGCAAATCATTACACCCACGTGGGAGTCTAGATGCCACAGAGCATTTTGTGATTGCCGTAAAGCGCAGTATAAAGGTGGATCATTTCAGGTAGAAGGAGGATATAGCATGGAGCATTTTAAACAACGATCAGACTTAGCCCTCATTGGCGCCATCGTTTTGCTTATTTTTACCACAGTTGCTGCGGGGGTGACGTGGGCAGAGGAAATGCCAAAGGAGCTGATCATCGGCTACCAGGTGGTTCCCAACCCTGAGACGGTGGTCAAAGAATTGGGGTGGAACGAAAAGGAGCTGGGGATTCCGGTCAAATGGATCCAACTTGATTCGGGAAGACATGTGAACAAAGCCTTGGCGGAAGGAAGCGTGGATATCGGCTTGGTGGGAACCAGCCCAACTGCTGCGGCTATCTCTCAGGGGACCCCGATTGAGGTAATCTGGATCCATGATGTCATTGGCGACAGCGAGCGATTGGTGGTCAGGGAGGATAGCGGAATCGACCGAATTACGGACCTTGTAGGGAAAAAGGTTGCGGCGCCCTTTGGTTCGACGACGCACTACCACCTCATGGTTGCCCTGAAACTCGCCAATGTCAAACCAGATGCAGTCAACATCGTCAATCTTGAACC
>JAAEOA010000431.1 GCA_024223715.1 bacterium
ACCAATCCACCGACGACACTGGCCAACGCGCCCTCCATGCCGCCCACAACCACAGCAACGTCGCCCCGAAACAGATCGTCACAGACCCCAAGCAACCGATGAATTCCGGCAACACCCACATCATACAGGCGGTTCACCTGATTTCCGAGTGTTTCGGCGGTGACAGCCGCCTCTTCACCCACTGGAATGTCTGAAGTCCCGGCACAGACTACCGCCACATTGCCAACCTTTTCCACCGGCCGGGGTTTGACCACCACGATTCCGGCCATCTCATGATATTCGCTGTCCTCCGTGAACTTTCGGATTCCATCAAAAACTTCCCGACCGGCCCGGGTGGCCAGAATGTTGCAATGGTGCTGGGATAATTTTTCAACAATTCCTTGAATTTGAGGAATTGTTTTACCTTCGCAATATATGACTTCGGGAACCCCATTGCGTACACACCGATGGGTGTCTACCTTGGCATACCCAATATCTTCAAAGGGAAGCTTTTTCAATTGATGGAGGGCAGTATCCAGATCCATCTGACCGCATTGAACCTGCCTCAACATAGCTTTCAGATTTTCGCTGTCCATTGTGTCTCTCTTTCTGGGCCGCTGCAATAACCCGGTTAAGGCTTCCCATGTTGTAGCCTTCCAAATCAAGGGTTATATACTTAAAGCCAAGCCCTTTAAAAAATTCTGTCACGCGTTTGCGTATTGCAAATTGCATGAATCGGGGTAAATCTTTAGCTTCAATTTCCAAGCGGGCAATTTCTTTGTGATTTCTGACCCTGATCTGACCGGTCA
>JAAEOA010000432.1 GCA_024223715.1 bacterium
GAAAAAGGTAGCCAAGAAAAAAGTGGCTAAGAAAAAAGTGGCTAAGAAAAAAGTAGCCAAGAAAAAAGTAGCCAAGAAAAAAGTGGCTAAGAAAAAAGTGGCTAAGAAAAAAGTGGCTAAGAAAAAAGTAGCTAAGAAAAAAGTGGCTAAGAAAAAAGTAGCTAAGAAAAAAGTAGCTAAGAAAAAAGTAGCCAAGAAAAAAGTTGCCAAGAAAAAAGTTGCCAAGAAAAAGGTAGCTAAGAAAAAAGTAGCTAAGAAAAAAGTAGCTAAGAAAAAGGCAACCAAGAAAAAAGTAGCTAAGAAAAAATAAGATCTGGCCTTCGGGCTGGAACAAAAAGAAAACCGCCGGAGGATTTCCTCTGGCGGTTTTCTTTTTGTGTCATTCAGGGGCCCTCACAGGGGTTGTCCCGGAAAAGTCTGATTATCCCTCTTCCAGGGCTTCCAGCTCAGCCGTATGAGCAGAACGGACCGGAGGAGGAATCACATCAATGAACCAGGTAATACCCAGAGTATACGTCTTGTATTTAACGATATTGGAATAACCTAATTCATCAACGTCGTAGGCAAATGTGGTCAAATCGGCTTGTCCAGCTAGGCTAATGTTGTCGAAAAGATTAACCTTGAAACCAAGGTTGCCTTCCAGATATAAGGCCGTTTTGTCATTAAGTTCACTATAACGGTTGATCAGGCCACCCAGGCCAAAGCCAATTGTGGGGGTAATGCCCCAGAATTTGGCAGGACGGGCATCGTAGGCCAGATGCACCCCGCCTTTTACCAGACTAAAATCAGGATCTTCATCCACAACAACACGTTGGCTCTCCGAAGGGTTATTTACCGGATCGGGCGTGTACTGCATTGAGGTGACAGCTTTGCCGGTGGCGTAATAGCCAACAAGGTCGAGGTGGAAGTCACGATTGACAAACATGCCAATGCGGCCGCCAAAGGCAGGACCTGACTGAATTTCTTTGTGGGCAGCCTCATAGTGGTCTGTATCCCGGCTTACGAGGAGAACACCTCCATCGTAGGCCAGAATGTCGGCAGCACCGTCTTCCTGTACGGTTCGGTCATCCATTGGTTTGTTTTCCAGGTAGGTAGCCCCGGAGAAATCCCCATAGAATCCGGTTAGTGAGTAGGCTTTCACCTTGTACTCAGAATAGCTGACATACTCTTCAGCATCTTCCGCGAGGGCTTCTTCGTCGTGTGGGGCATCGGTAACCGGTGCGTCACTTTGGGCAGAAACCAGCCCCGCGGAGAGTAAAAAGACCAGCACGAGGGCTGAAACCGGGAGCAAATCCAAAATCTTAGCAGTCTTCATCAATTCACCTCTGCCGGCTCCAGGACGCAGAAAACGCGGCCAATGGGCTGGCGATTGGGTTATCGGTGGGGTTGCAACGGCCGGGAAGGAGAAAAAAGACGTCCTTCCACCCGATCCGGAACACGAATAACGGTAATGGTCCCGGGGTTTTCTGTCCAGAACTTTCGCTTTTGCGGGTTGTATTTTGATTTTCGGAATATTGCAAATGGGTGCTGGTTGACATGATGTTGTCACCCTATTACAATTCATATTCGTCTAAAAAACCGGCTTGGGGGCCGGAAAGACTTCCGCCATCTGTGGTAAAGGCTTCTGCCTCCCTTGGCCGAAACATTGTCCGGTAAACAATGACCCTTAAGGAATGCCTACATTTTGGCATTTAAAAAGGTCAATTTGCCGCAAACACCATGCCCCCTTCTCCTCAGGAGGATGACCGTTGAAAACTTATCCCATGGTTAAAATCCACAATATCGCTCTTGTTGGCCCTCACGGTGTCGGCAAGACCAGTCTTGCCGACGCCATGCTGCATGTGACAGATAAAGTGGGACGCCGCGGAAACGTGGACGATGGCAGCTCTATCTTCGATTACTCCGATGAAGAAATCGAAAAGAAACAGACTATTTCGGCCAGCATGGCCTGGACCGAAATCGATGGCCACAAGATTAACATTATCGATACCCCGGGTGTTGACGATTACCGCGGTGATGTAACTGCTGCCAGTAAAGTGGTCGAAGGCCTCATGTTCGTGGTCAAAGCCGACGGTGGTTTCGAAGTGGCTTCGGAAAATCTTTGGAACATGCTGCGTGAAACTCACCTTTCCACTTTTATTGTTGTAAACCGTATGGGGAAAGAGCAGGCCGATTGGCGCTCCACCCTTAACGGCCTTAAAGACCGGGTCAGTGGCGTTGCTCCATTGCAGCTGCCCATCGGCCAGGGTGACAGCTTTGAAGGCGTTATCGATCTTATTCTCATGAAAGCCTATAAGCTGGAAGGGCACCACGCTGTGGAAATGCCCATCCCCGATGACATGAGCGACGCCGTGGAAGAAGCCCACGAAATGCTCATCGATGCAGCCGCCAGTGCCGATGACGACCTGACGGAAAAATATCTTGAAGATTTGACTCTCAGTAACGAAGACGTGATTCTGGGTCTGAAAAAAGGAACCATTGAAGGCACTGTTTATCCTATTCTCTTTACTGATGCCGTCAGTGATGTTGGTGTAACCAACCTGTTGCGTTCCGTGGTCGATTTGGTTCCCAGCACCTTAAGCCGAACCCGCAAGGAAATGGCTGGTCTGATTCCCGGAACCGAAGATGAAGCCAGTTTTACACCCAATGCCGACGGACCCACCGTTGCCTTCGCTTTTAAGCGTCAATATGAAGCTCAGGGTGGCGATGTGACTTGGCTGCGTGTTTTCAGTGGCACGGTTAAAAGTGGCGACAACTTTAAATGCAGTGATGGCCACAGTAGCGAACGTATGGGTCAATTGAGTTTGGCCATGGGCAAGAACAAGGAAAAAATTGATACCGCCGGACCCGGTGATATTGTGCTGGCAGCAAAACTGAAGCACACCCATATTGGCACAACCCTGACTCAGGATGTGGACTTTGCCTTCAAACCCATTGTTTATCGGGTGCCTACCAGTGCTGAAGCTATTCATCCCAAAGTCAGTGGCGAAGAAGATAAAATGGCAGCGGGCCTGAACAAGCTTCACGAAGAGGATCCGACCTTCCAGCTGATTCACCAGCCACACCTCGGTCAGACCCTTTTGGCCACTCAGGGTGGAATTCATACCAGCACCATTTTGGAAAAACTGAAAACCCAAACCGGTGTTGAAGTGGATCTTTCGCGGCCTCGAATCAATTTCAAGGAAACCATCAAGGGAACGGCTGAAAAACAGGGCCGCCACAAGAAGCAGAGTGGTGGCCGTGGCCAGTTTGGTGATGTTCACCTGCGCCTGGAGCCCACACCTCGCGGTGAAGGCTTTATTTTTGCAGATGAAATTGTTGGTGGTGTTGTGCCGGGTAAATTTATTCCCGCCGTGGAAAAAGGTTGTCGTGAAACCTTGCTGACGGGTCTTATTGCCGGTTATGAAATGGTCGATGTGAAATGTGCCCTCTTCTTTGGGTCGTATCACAATGTTGATTCCAGTGAAGCTGCTTTCAAGATGGCCGCCGCCAAGGCGCTTAAAGGTGCCGTCAATGAAGAAGCAGCGAAGCTGAAGCCCGTCATTCTCGAACCGGTCATGTCGGTTCGCATTGTTGTTCCCCAGGCTTATATGGGTGACGTGATGGGCGATGTGTCCACACGACGTGGCGCTATTCAGGGAAGTGATCAGGACGGACCTTACCAGATCGTTACGGCGAACATCCCCGAAGATGAACTTTATCAATATGCCTCGTCTTTGCGGTCTTTCACCCAGGGTACGGGCACCTTCACCATGGAGTTCTCGCATTATTCGGAAGTTCCGAGAGATGTGCAGAAACGCCTGGTGGATGAACATAATTCAGGTACAACTGAAGAAGAGTAGGGGAGATCATGGCAGGACATTCGAAATGGGCGAATATTAAGCACCGTAAAGGCGCACAGGACGCCAAACGGGCCAAAGTATTCACTCGACTGATCAGAGAAATAACCGTTGCTGCCCGTCAATCGGGTGGTGATCCTGAATCCAACCCTCGGTTGCGTTCAGCGGTCCTGACGGCTCGGGGCTCCAACATGCCCAACGATACCATCGAAAAAGCCATCAAGCGTGGTACTGGTGATATCGACGGCATGATTATCGAGGAAATCAACTACGAGGGCTACGGTCCTGGTGGTGTGGCTATTCTCGTGGAGTGCCAGACCGACAATAAGAACCGGACCATTGCCGAAGTGCGCCATTGTTTTGGCAAGTTTAATGGCAATCTCGGTTCCAATGGTTGTGTCTCCTTCATTTTTGACCGCAAAGGCATGATTGTGCTCGACGGCGAAACCTGTGACTTCGAAACAGTCATGGATGCTGCTGTAGACGCTGGTGCTGAAGATGTGGAAGAAGAAGGCGGAATGATCAGCGTGACCACGGCCATGGAAGATCTGAATACAGTGAGCGAAGCTCTCTCTGAAGCCGGTTTGCCGGTCACGAGCACCGAACTGACTCAGATCCCCAATACGCTGACCAAGGTCGAAGAAGGCGATGCCATGACCCTGATGAAGTTAATCAACCACATGGATGACCTGGACGATGTGTCTCAGGTTTCAGCCAACTTCGACATTGATGACGAAGTCATGGCCAAAATTGAGGAAAGCCTGTAATCTTTCTTCAATAGCTTGGGGTTGAGTTAAAATCAGAAACAGTACCCCTTGCGGGGTGCTGTTTTTGATTATGAATGGGTTTAATTTTGCGGAAGGCTTGACTGTTGATTGTACTGGGAGTTGACCCTGGAAGCCACGCCACCGGCTATGGTGTCATCAGCACCGGACCGGTGCTGAGTCTGGTTGAAGGCGGGGTTATTCGCACACACAGTAAGAACCCTCTGTCTGACCGTCTGCTCACTATTCATAACCAGTTAAACGATGTCTTTTCCCGTCATGATATTCAGGCCATGGCCGTGGAAGACCTGTTTAATGCCAAAAATGCACGCAGTTCGCTTATTCTGGGACACGCCCGAGGTGTTATTTTGCTGGCCGGAGCCCAGGCGGGACTGGAAGTTGCCGATTATGCTCCCCGGGAAGTGAAAATGGCTATTACCGGCAATGGAAGCGCTACTAAGGAGCAGGTGCGCTTTATGGTTATGCGCTTGTTGGGCATAAAAAAAGAACCACCCATGGACATGAGCGACGCTTTGGCGGTGGCTCTGGCTCATCAGCAACGGAGGATTCGATGATTGCTTTTCTGGAAGGCATTGTGGCCCAGGCAGGCTGCGATGCGGTCATCAAAGTGGGCGGTTCCGTAGGCCTGGATGTGCGCCTGAGTGCAGTTAGTGCTGATCGTTTGCCTCCGGTGGGAGAAAAGGTTCATTTGTTCACTCACTTGACGGTGCGAGAAGACAACTGGTCGTTGTATGGCTTTGTGGATCAAAAAGAACGCTCCATGTTTCGGTTATTGATTACTGTCTCCGGAGTGGGGCCAAAAGTTGCCATGGGCATGCTGAGTAAAGCTTCGGGCGATGATATAGCCACTGCCCTGCGAATGGCTGACGAAAAGGCCTTGGTCCGCCTGCCGGGTATCGGGAAAAAAAGTGCGGCCCGCCTTATTGTGGAACTGGGCAAGAATATTCCTGAGTCGTTTCTCGAAGGCACGTCTTTGGATGCATCGGCTGACAGTACTTTGCCAGCTGGTAAAATGACCGAAGCGGTCTCAGTTCTGCAGGCCATGGGGTTGGCACCAGCGGCGGCCGAACAGGCTCTGCTGAAAGCCCGCCAAAGCAACCCCGAAATCAGTGAGGACCTGGAAGGTTGGGTACGGGCGGCTCTGCGAGGGGTGTAGTATCTCTTTGATTTTTCCCACGGTTGAATTAGAATTTCTGCCAGACGATGCAGGTCTGAATCTGAAACAAAGGACCCGGTCATAAACATAGGAGCAAGGCGCCACTTTGAACGATCCACGCTGGACAGACCCTACTGAAAACCCTGAAGACCAAGAGTTGGCCGTCAGTCTTCGTCCGCGCACTCTCGATGAATTTATTGGTCAGAATGAGCTGAAGGAAAACCTGCGGGTTTTTATTCAAGCGGCCCGCCAGCGGGGCGAGGTGCTGGATCATGTGCTTCTGCACGGACCACCCGGTTTGGGCAAAACAACTCTCAGCCAAATTGTGGCCGCGGAAATGGGCCTGGAAATTCGCCTGACCAGCGGACCGGCTTTCACCAACAGTGCCGAGCTGATTGCCCTTTTAACGGAACAAGCCGACCGCCGGGCCATTTTTATCGATGAAATCCATCGTCTGGGTAAGGTCATTGAAGAGCATCTGTACCCGGCCATGGAAGATTTCCGGGTGGAACTGATTATCGACAAGGGGCCCAACGCCCGGCACTTCAACATGCAACTCGAGCCGTTCACTCTTATTGGCGCCACAACCCGGGCGGGATTGCTGACACCGGCCATGCGCAGCCGTTTTGGTATCGTGTGCCATCTTGATTTTTATCCTGCTTCTGATCTGGCCATTATTGTCACCCGCTCAGCCGATATTCTGGGCATTGGCATCAATTCGGAAGGGGCGATGGAAATTGCCCGTCGCAGTCGGGGAACACCCCGGGCGGCCAATCGTCTTTTGCGCAGGGTTAGGGACTATGCTCAGGTCGATGGCGTCGAGGTTATTGATCAGAAAACCGCCGACCGAGGATTGACTCGTCTGGGAGTGGACCATCTGGGCCTGGAAGCCCTGGACCGGCGATACCTCAAACTGATCATTGAACATTTTGGTGGTGGACCGGTGGGCATCAGTAATATGTCGGTCAGTCTGGGCGAAGAGAGCGATACCCTGGAAGATGTTGTGGAGCCTTTCCTAATTCAGTCCGGTCTATTGAAACGAACCAGCCGTGGCCGGGAAGTGACCCCTCATGCCTGGGTCCATTTGGGCTTGGAAATGCCTCCCGAAGATACATCCGGAGGCCTGCAGGGTGAACTGCTTTGAACTCACCGGAACAATGGCAATTCGATCTGCCTGAAGAACTGATTGCTCAGGATCCTGCCCAACAGAGGGGCGATTCCCGTCTTATGCTGGTGGAGCCCCACCAAGGTGTTGTCAGTGAGCAGGTTTTTCGCCAGCTGCCTGAAATTCTGCGATCGGGCGACCTTCTGGTTCTGAATGACAGCCGCGTTCTGCCCGCACGCTTGAAAACCCATCGTGCCGATACTCAGGGAAAAGTGGAATTGCTTCTGGTGCGCCCGGTGGATGAGCAAACCTGGCTGGCCATGGCCAAACCTGCCCGGCGGCTGCGTCCCGGCATAAAGCTGGTTGTGGGAGGGCATTTTCTGGAAGTGGTTCAAAAGCGCGATGATGGCCAAATTCTGGTCCGCAGCGAACCATCGCCCTGGAAACTGGCAGCTGAGTATGGGGTGATGCCATTACCGCCTTATATCCGGCGTCAAGATGATGATCCTTTAAAAGAAGAACGCACCAGCCGGGACAAAATTCGCTACCAGACCATATATAATTTGCCTGATTCTTCCGGTGCGGGTTCGGTGGCGGCACCCACAGCCGGGCTGCATTTTTCTGATCAAACCATGACCGAATTGGCTAACCGGGGTGTGAATGTGGCGCGGGTATCCCTTCATGTGGGGCCGGGCACTTTTCAACCTCCGACTGAAGAGCAAATTTCGGCCGGTCGTCTGCATCGGGAATTTTTCCGGTGTTCGGCTGAGACTTATGAAGCGATCAATAAAACCCGTGCTGCTGGTGGACGGGTCATTGCGGTGGGAACTACCAGTTTGCGGGTTCTTGAAACAGTGGCTCGCCTGAATTTGGAAGTGGCTTCGGAATCTACTTCCGAACCAACGCTGGATTTTGCCATTTCTGATGACAACCCAGACCCCTTTTTTACCGGCTGGGCTAAACGTGACAATAATTCCTGGCAGATTGAAGGCATGACCCGCCTTTTCATCCAACCGCCGGAAAAGGTTTCAGCGGCCGATGGATTGCTGACCAATTTTCATTTGCCCGGTTCTTCGTTGCTCATGCTGGTGGCTTCACTGGCTGGCAGCACCACCTGGCGTTCTGTTTACGATCAGGCTGTGAAAACCGGGATGCGTTTTTACAGTTATGGCGACTGCATGCTTATTTTGCCCGGCTGTGCCGAATTCACCAAAGGAATAAATCAGTGATTGATCATGCTCTGGACACGCCTTTCAGCTTTAAAGTGAAGAACACCGCCAGCGATTGCGCTGCCCGCCGGGGACGTCTGGTTACCGGCCATGGTGCCATCGAAACACCTGTTTTTATGCCTGTGGGAACGGTGGGAACCGTGAAAGCGGTAACTTTTGAATCGGTCTGGGAAACGGGTGCCCGCATTATTCTGGGCAATACCTATCATTTGTATTTGCGGCCGGGACACGAACTGGTCCAGCGCATGGGAGGGCTGCACCGTTTTCAGGGTTGGGATGGTGCCCTGTTGACCGACAGTGCGGGGTTCCAGGTCTTCAGTTTGGGCGATTTGAACAAAATCACCGAAGATGGTGTTGAGTTTCGTTCGCATCTGGATGGCAGCAAACATTTCTTCAGCCCTGAAGTTAGCATGGAAGCCCAGTTGAACCTTGGGTCGGACATCGTCATGGCTTTTGATGAATGTGCCGCTTACGGGGTCAGTCGCCAGGAAGTGGAAGCTGCTTTGGGCCGGACCACCCGCTGGCTGGCCCGTTGCAAAGATGTTTTTGGTGGCCGGGAATTCCGCGAAGGCTGGGAGCGCGTTCTTTTTGGTATCATGCAGGGTGGAGTGCACGAAGATTTGCGCAGGCAAAGTGCCGCCGAGATTGTAGATCTGGATTTACCAGGTTACGCCGTGGGAGGCCTGTCCGTGGGAGAACCCACATCAGCCATGCGGGAAATGACCGAACTTGCGGCTGGTTTGCTGCCTGAAGAGAAACCCCGGTACCTGATGGGTGTAGGGTTTCCGGATGATATTGTTGCCGGTGTAGAGGCAGGCATTGACATGTTTGATTGTGTTCTGCCCACTCGCATGGCTCGCACTGGAACCGTGCTGACACGGGATGGTCGGCTGGTGGTCAAAAATCTGGAATTCAGTGAAGACTCGCGACCCATTGATGAAGAATGTGGTTGTCCGGTATGCGCCCGCCACAGTCGCGGCTACATTCGGCATCTATTTAAAGCCAATGAAATTTTGGGCTGCACTCTGGCAACCATGCATAATCTTTTCTTTTATCAGGAATTGATGGCTGGTATTCGAAACGCCATTGAAGAGGGTAAATTTAAGGCTCATGCCGCTGAGGTGACTCGGCGGTGGCAGGAGGGTGAGAAAAATCGGCTCGAAGGGGTTCAAAAGCGCACTCCTGGTGGAAGGAAAAAGCGGGCGTAAACCACCTGGGGCAGGTTCTCATTTTCATCCTTACTTGCCCCTGAAACCCTCAGAGTGCATCTTAGACGGGCAAAATTTTATTCTGCAAAATTCACTGATGGTTGCCTTATTGGCAGCCACCAAGTCTCTGATTCAAACCATAAGGAGAAGTTCATGACGCTCATGAACATATTGGCTCTTTCTGCACCTGGTGGAGCCGAAGGCGGAGGAGCCGGTCTGATGGGGTTGCTGCCCATCGTTTTAATGTTTGGTGTTTTCTGGTTCCTGATCATCCGGCCACAGAAAAAACAAGCCGACCAACGCAAAGCCATGATCGAAGCCATCAAACGCGGCGACAAAGTAGTGACTTCCGGCGGCTTGTTTGCCACTGTAAAAGATGTCAAAGGCGACCGGGTTGTGGCCACTATTGGCGAGGGTCTGAAAGTGGAAATTGCCAAGAGTTCCGTTACGATCATTGACGAAGCAGACGCGGAGTAAGGATTTGGCGGTAAAGGCAGATTCAGAAGCTGAGGAAATTCTTCCCGGCCGTGCCATTCGCAGGTATGGAAATGCCTGCCTGAGAGTCACCTGCCAACCGGTGCCGGTTTCGGCCCGGGGGGTGTCTCCGGATGTGGTGGCTTTGGTGAAGCGTCTGTGGAGAATTCTGGGTGTTGACGGTGGTGTGGGATTGGCTGCACCCCAGGTGGGTATCGATTTGAATGTGGTTGTTGTCCGGGATCCGGAAGCAGCCACAGCCAAAAGTCGGACCACCATGATTAACCCGGAAATTGTGGAAACTTTTGGGCCAGAAGTCTTTTTCGAAGAAGGATGTTTGTCTTTTCCCGGTTTGTTTCACGATGTGGCACGACCCAGGGGAATTGTGGTCAACTTCACCGATGAAAGCGGCCACTCTCATCAGATTCGAAATGACAAAATGTTTGCCAGAATTGTGCAACACGAAGTCGACCATTTGAACGGAGTTCTGTTTGTAGATCACTTGCCGTTCACAAAAAAAGTATGGCTCTTGCCGCGGCTGATCATGCAGCGGGTTGGGCATTTAATCTGGAAGCTGAGGAACGGAAAATGAAGATCGTATTCATGGGGTCTCCTGACTTTGCCGTACCTTCTCTCGAAGCCCTGGTGGAAAACCGCTTCGAAGTGAGTTTGGTGGTCACCCAACCGGATCGCAGGGCGGGGCGGGGACGCAAAATGTTGCCCACAGCGGTAAAGGCTGCCGCTCTGGCTCATGACCTGCCGGTTATGGCTTTTGGCAAGGGCGACCGAAAGGCCGTCACCGAAGCCATTCTTGCCGAAAAACCAGACGCCGTTGTGGTGGTGGCCTTTGGTCATATTTTGCGCGAACCTCTATTATCGACACCACCGCTAGGTTGCATCAATGTACACGCCAGTTTGCTTCCCCGGTGGCGTGGAGTATCCCCGGTACAGTATGCCATGATGCACGGTGACAACTGGACCGGTGTGACGATAATGAACATGGACAAGGGGGTCGATACGGGCCCGGTTCTGGCACAACGGGCCATTGGCATCAATCCTGAAGAAACCGCTGGCGATGTGCTGGACAATCTGGCCGGCCAGGGAGCCGATCTTTTAATTCACACCCTGCGCGATCTGGCCAACAAACGAATTGAATCCATCGCCCAATCAGATGCCGGTGCTGTTTATGCTCCCAAGTTGACCAAAACTCTTTCTGCTGTGCGTTGGGACCGTTCCGTGGTCACGGTTCACAACCAGATTCGTGCGTTGAGCCCCTGGCCTGGAACCACCTCTTTTTTGGGTGAAAAAATTATCAAGGTCACTTCGGCCCGCCCGATGTCTTTTCTCGATTCCGGTAAGGAACCAGGTACTGTTCTTTCCTTGTGTGATGAAGGTGTGGAAGTGGCTTGCGGTGAAGGATCCCTGTTGTTGACCGGCTTGCAGGTTCCTGGTAAACGTCCTTTGCCTGTGGCTGAATTCCTGCGGGGTTTTTCCATTCGCTGCGGCGATACCTTCTGCTCATGACAGCGGATCCGCTGCGACGGCAGGCACTGGAAATTCTAATTGATGTTTACGAGGGCGAGGCCCTGGACGGTCTGCTTGACCAGGCTTTGAATTCACTTCCGGACCCTCAGCACAAAGCCTTTTTGGCTGAACTGGTGCGCGGTACACTTCAATGGCGTGGCCGCTATCAATACATCCTAAGTCGATTTCTGAAGCAGAAAACCAAAATTAAAATAAATGAGCAGGCTTTGTTTCATTTATCCCTGCATCAATTATTGGGACTCAATGGTGTGCCCGCGTACGCGGCCATTCATCAGGCGGGAGAGCTTTGCCGCATTTACGTCAGCGATCGAAAAGTTGGATTTGTGAATGGCGTTTTGCAGGCGGTTCGCAGGAAGTTTCTAACCGAAGATTCTCACCCCGATGATCCCGATTCTGAAGCCAATCGTCTGGCCAAAATGAAACAGGCTTTTGACCGGAGCATTAATGATCCGCTGACTCGTCTGGCTGCCTGGCAATCGCATCCTGAATGGTTGGTCCGGCGCTGGGAGGAAAAGTTCGGTTTCGATGCGGTTGAAAAAATTTGTGCCTTTAATAATGAACCGGTGAACATTGCCTTTCATGTTTTGAAACCTTCAGACCCAGCCAAGACTATCGATCTTCTGGCAGAGGCGGGGCTGGAAGTTGAAAACGGCAATAACCCGGAAACCCTGTTGCTGCAGGACAAGCCCAGCCGTTCCGCTTTGGGCAAAGTTCTGGAACAAGACCCCAGCCTTATTGTTCAGGACCCGACAGTTCAGGAGGCCACTTCCTGGCTAATGGAAGCGGCCGAAAGCCTGCGGGGCACTGATTTGGAAAACCATCCTGTTCTGGATATGTGTGCTGCTCCCGGTGGGAAAACTGCCCGCCTGGCTGCAGCCATGCCCGGTACCGGCAAAGTGGTGGCCATGGACAATCGTGACAGCAGGGTGGCTCTTTTACAGCAAACGGTGGATCGGGTGAATCTGGATCGAATTGAAGTCAAGACTGCCGATGGATTGAATGCTCCTTTCGAGGCTGGTTCTTTTGGTGCGGTTCTTTTGGACGGCCCTTGCAGCGGCACCGGTGTTCTCAGGCATCATCCTGACGGCCGCTGGTCTGTGAACAACCGGATTCCGGGTCGCAATGGCCGCACTTTGAGAAAATTGGCCCACGCAGCAGCAGATTTGCTGGCCCCGGGCGGCTTGTTGATGTACGCTACCTGCAGTCTGGAGCCTTTGGAAAATGAAAAGGTTCTGGAAAAACTTCTTAACGAGCGGGATGACCTGGAAACGGTTGCTGATTCTCAAAACCGCTGGCAGCGTCAGTGGTTGCCCGGCGAGAATGACTCGGTCGCCGGAGATGGCTTTTTTGCTGCCAGGTTGCGCAAGAAATAGCTGGGTTTAATTTAGTTGGGAAGGAATGTTTTCCCGGCTTTCAGAAGGACAAATATTTAGTGAAGCTCTGGAAATTTTTATTACTGGTTATTACTCTGGTTGGCGCCGCTGGTGTGGTCGTTCTGGGTATTAATTTCCTGGTCCTTCCCGAGCTGATCCATCAGAACCAAGTGGTGACCATGCCCGACATTCGCGGCATGACTGTCACCGGCGCGGGCACTCAATTGAAGAACAGCGATCTTCAGGTCGTGGTTAATCGACAAATGTCCCATCCGACCATTCCGGAGGGCATGATTTTGGATCAGATTCCCGTGCCCGGCAAGGGTATTCGCGGTGGACGCACCGTCACGGTCATTACCAGCAGTGGTCCACCGGCTGGAGCTTTGCCCGATTTGGCGGGACTGTCTCTGCGTCAGGCTGAAATCACTTTGCAGCGGGAAAATTATCGACTGGGTCGGGTTTTGCATTTGCGCCGTCCCGGTGTGAGTGAGCCGGTGGTCGATTTCCAAAGCCCGGAGCCCGGCCTTGAATTGTTGAAAGGGGCGGTGGTCGATCTTGTGGTGGCTGAGCCTCCCGCAGCCGAATTGGTGCGCATGCCCGATCTTCGCGGAGCTCCTTTGTATCGGGCACGTCAAATTATTTCCGCCGCCGGATTTGTGCTGGCGCCGGTGGCTTACGAACGTACCAGCGACATGGCTCCCAATCTGGTTATGGAACAAAATCCTCCCGCTGGTCAACGCATTCCCAAAGGAGAACGTCTTGAATTGGTTGCCTCGTCCCGCTGATGGTCAAGCCTGGGTGGCCCCGTCAGTTCTTTCCGCCGATTTTTCCCGTCTTGAAAACGACCTGAGCAATATGACCGCCGCTGGTGCCGACTTTCTGCACCTCGATGTGATGGACGGGCATTTTGTTCCCAATATCAGTTTTGGTCCCTTCATTTGCTCGGCTTTGCGAAAGCTTAGCGACCTGCCTCTGGATGCCCATTTGATGATCAGCCGCCCCGATAAATATCTTGAACCTTTTGCCAAATCCGGCATTGACGGTCTGACCATTCACGTGGAAGCAGAGGCGGATGTCCCTTCAACCCTGAAGCGCATTGGGGAGTTGGGTATGAAGCGGGGCATCAGTTTGAATCCCGGTACGGATTTGGGAGATATTCTGCCGTATCTTGATCAGGTTGATCTTGTTCTGGTGATGAGCGTACAGCCTGGATTTGGCGGGCAGAAGTTTAACCCCGTGGCAGTGGAAAAAATTGCTGAACTGGCTCGCCGCAGGGAAGATGAAGGGTTAGAATATCTAATAAATGTTGATGGTGGGATTAATGATGTGACCGGGCCGGAGTGTCGTGAGGCGGGGGCGGATATATTGGTGTCCGGGTCCTGGTTGTTTGGGGCAGAGGATCGGTCGGCTCGGGTTGATGTTTTGGGGGGGAGGGTTGGTTGAGGGATTTGCAATGGATTTTCTACTCTGTGCCTACCGTTTAATCCACCCGAGCAAAACATCGGCGACCGCCAAGGCCAGTCTGTCAATTTGAGCACTGTGGGAAACTAATATTACGGTGAGTTCAAAGTCGATACATGAAATGGTATTAAAAGTTGCCGTGTGAATCGTCAAGATATCGACAGCCTGCCCGATGCCATCCGACAACAGTATCTGGCTGGACAATGGTTAAATGACGACGTCAATCTGGTAGGACATGGAAGAGTACGGCCCACAAGGAGCGATCCGAAGGATTCAAGCGCTGTCGCTTGGCGTTGCGTTGGAGCACGTCCAGTTGATGGCGTAAGGCGGTACACTCCAAGGCCATGGATTGGCGTGCTTTCATCATTGAGCATAGAAAAATGAGGGCGAGTTTTAGCATAATGATTGATGTCGGCGATTGGGCTAAACTATTGAGAGACAACGGAGACGGAATTTACGTAGGCACTGTGCGTCGGAAACACCTATCTCAGCAAAGACTAAGTGGTTATTTCATCTGCAATTGAAAAAATGCTACCAGATTCATCAATAATGCGATGCCCATATGGATCAAAATACCCCCATTGATGCTCCTGCTTCGCAAAGCGATGATCCCCAGAATATAACTGCCGAAAACTGAGCCCAGGGCCTCGGGGAAAGGTTTACCGAAATGCCAGAACGCATACAATACAACCATTGGCAAAAGGACTGATCTACCAAGGTATTTGACCATTCCCAAAACCAGAAATCCCCGAAAAAACAACTCCACACCGATGAATCGCAAAGCGTAACAAATTTCATGAAAGCCATATGTAAAAACGGCTGGCCAGTTGTTCTGTATTTCCAGAACTCCTGGTCTGTAAAGTGGATATGTTTTTAGAAAAGCCGGCTGGAATGAGGCCCAGATAACAGGCGGCACCATGATGCCCAGCAAAATTAGATATGGTTTCCAGTGGAAATTTTTAAACCGCAGCCCATAAAGATCAGGAAGTTCACGATGCCAGATTTGACGAAATATTGTGGTGGATCCTACGAGAACCAGAATGCGCATGACATTGTTCAAACAGCGACGCCAGTAGTAGGCTTCGGCCTGACTCAGGTCAAACCAACCCACAATAACTCCAGGCATGTGAAGGGAGGACCGGTTAATGGTTAGGGCCAGAACCATGGCCAAACTGACCAACCAGAATTCTTTGTTGCGCAGACATTTTTCATCTTCGGTACCACGAACAGCCAACAACAGTGTTCCAAAATATGGAATTGCGAAAAAAAGGAAATAGCAAGGTACTTCCAGCCATGTTCCCCAGTAGTGGTCCAAAACCTGTTGTTTGAAATGAAAAGTATAATTGTAATACAAGGCAGCAGCCAAAAACAATGCCACCACAATGTGCAGGCCTGGTCTGGAGTTTTGTCGAAAATAGTCTTTTAGATAATTGATAATCAGTTGCACGATGCTACTTTCAGTGGGAGACCAGCGTAGAATAAGGTGGGGAAATGGAAATGTCGAGGGCGTAGATTTGTCCTGCCATTTAATCCATCCGAGCAAAACATCGGCGACCGCCAAGGCCAGTCTGTCAATTTGAGCACCGTGGGAAATTAATATTACGGCGAGTTCAAAGTCGATACATGATTTCATTAGCAGATTACCCGCATCCATTGATACGACGACAGACCGATCCACGAAGTTGACTGGATTATATGAGAAAACTTGTTATTCAGCGTCGCGAAAATACTGATGGTGTAAACCGCCGAGTACGAATTCACTTTTGATTGGACCAGCATCGATCGTCTGGGTTGGATGTGAAATGGGGGCCTCCTTCTCAGGCCCCAAGTGTGTCCGCGCCTCGTGGTAGTATGCAAAGTACTCTTTGAGAACCCGTCTGAGGTGACGGTGGTTAAGTACGATGATGTGGTCGAGGCATTCCCGCCGGATTGACCCGAGACTCGTTCGCAGTATCCGTTTTTGCCAAGGCGATTGTCGCGAGATCACGACCTGTTTGATCCCGAGATTCTTAATCATGTCGACGACCTTACGACCGAATATTCCGTCCCGATCGCGGATCAAAAACCGTGGTGTCGGGTCGAACGGAAACGCTTGAGTCAGTTGCAGGCAGGCCCATTCTGTCGTTGGATTTGCCGTGACGTTGAAGTGAATAACTCGTGGCCGCTCAAGAGACAGAATCACGAAGACATACATGGCTTTGAAAGTCGCCGTGTGAACCGTCAGGAAATCGACAGCGACCATCTCTGACATATGGTTTCGGATGAACGTCCGCCAGGTTTGGGCTGGTGGACCCGGATTTCTAACCATGTATTTGGCGACAGTGGTCTCACAGACATTAAAACCCAGCTTGAGCAATTCTCCGTGAATGCGGGGTGCCCCCGGAGTCTATTTTCAGAGGAAATCTTTCGGATGAGGCCACGAATCTCGGCCGATACTTTTGGCCTACCCCGAACTGACCGACATCGCCATCTCCAGTACAATCGCCATCCTACCCGATGCCAGCGAACGACAGTATCAGGCTGTACGATGGTAAGGTGTTGTTGCCAGTTTGCAAAAAACGGGTGAGTAAAGCCCAGAGGACTCTATCATTTGCTTTCAGTCGTGGCCGTTTGGGATTTCGCTGCAGGAGATCAAGTTGGGGACGGAGGGCGATGTTTTCAAGAACCAGGGATTGCCGGGTATTGAAACGAGGAATGTAGGAAATTCAGGAAGTGTTTTAGCATAATGAGACGTATCGTGCAAATAGTCTAAGTCGTTAGATCTCAAGGCGGACGGATTAAACGATAGGGACAATGGTCGTGGCGCCTCTCAAGAAAAGTGCGAAAGATTCTGGACACTACCCTGCTTGATGTAGTTCCCTAATGCCAATCAAGACCAAACAAAAACTCCCTTGGCATATTTAGTGCCAAGGGAGTTTCAATTAAAGCGCTGATTTTGCTCTGTTTATCCTTCTAATTCTTTCAATACTTCTTCAAGCTGAGTAACCAAACCATCCATGTTCTTAATTACAGCTTCAAAAGCGTCAGCATTGGAAAGGTCAACCCCGGCCTTTTTTAACTGCTCCATGGGATGATCGTTTCCACCCGATTTCAGCAGGTTCAAATAACTATGAACCGCACTGAGGCGCTCATCATCAGAGTCACTGGTGATGGACTGATAAATCTGGGCTGAAGATGCATAACAGGTGGCGTATTGATAAACGTAATACGGCGAATTATAAAAATGGCTGATTCGAGTCCAGGTGCTGCCATAAAATTCATCGAAGGTAGCGGCCTCTCCCTGTTGGGCTTTCCAGAGATTAGTATAGATCTCGGTCAGAACATCAGCTGTAATTGGCACTCCCTGTTGGACCAGTTTATTAACTTGTAATTCATAGGTTGCAAACATCACCTGACTGTAAAAAGTACCGACGATGTCGTCAATGGCATGGGTTAACAGTGCTGCCATTTCAAGAGGATCATCGGATTTTTTTAATTGCTGATCCAGTAGCAGACGTTCGTTCAAAGTGGAAGCAACTTCGGCAACAAAAATGGTGTAGTTCGAAGTGGAGTAAGGCTGGTTCTCATTGGCCAGCATTGTGTGCAGAGTATGGCCCATTTCATGGGCAGCGGTGAAGAAGCTTCCCAGAGTTTCGTTGTAATTCAAAAGCATGTATGGGTGCACACCGTAAACACCAGCACTGAATGCACCGGAGCGTTTGCCTTCGTTTTCATAAACATCGACCCAGCCACCGGAAAAGGCTTCGGCCATTTTATTCTGATAGTCGCGACCCAGCGGTTCCACCGATTCAACAATGTCATCACGGATGGTCTCCCAGGGGTATTTCTTGTCGAAATCCACCAAGGGGACTGAACCGTCATACCCGTGGTACTCTTCAAGTTTGAGAACTTTTTTGCGAAGGGCAATGTAGCGGTGCAAAGGCTCCTGGCCTTTGGAAACCATTTCCACAAGATTTTCATAAACTTCGGTGGGAATATCGTTGCCATCGAGGGCTGCGTGCAGGGTGGAATCGTAATTGCGAGCCTGGGTTCCGGCCCACTGTCCCTGCAAAATGCCATTGTAGATGGAGGCGTAAGTATTAGCTTTATTATGGTAGGTGCCATAAAAAGCTTCGAAGGCCTTGCGGCGATCTTCTTGATTCCGGTTGGTCGAAAGAATGTTCGAATACTGCCCAGGAGTCACCGTTACGGTTTCACCGTTGGCCAGAGTGATTTCCGGAAATTCAATGTCGGCGGTTGATATTTTGGTATAAGTATCACCCGATGAACCGAGAGCCTGGCTATAATAGGAAAGCAATTGTTCAGATTCTTCACTCAGAACGTGTTCCTGCTGGCGGAATAGGTCAGAAATGCCAAACGCGTATTCGTCCAGTTCGGGTGTATCGGCCAGCCATTTTTCCATGGTTTCCCAGGGAATATCCAGCATCTCCGGATTGAACCAGGCCATGGTGGTACCAAATTGCGAAAATAAAATGCTTACCTGCTGAACCTTGGCAGAAATTTCGTTGTTGGCTGAATCGACAACGTTGTTCAGGGCCGCATAGCGATACAATTTGCCAGCCAGCTTACCCAGTTCGTCGCCCATTCTGTTGGCCGCCAGAACTTGCTGCGGACCATCGGCCAGTGTTCCCTGAAGAAGGGGGAACTCGGCCATCAGCACTTCAAGGCGCTCAAGGTCTTTTTCCCAGTCATCCCAGTTTTTATAAATGTCAGTAAGGTCCCATTTGTACTTGTCGTCAATTTTGTCGCGTTCCAGAGTATCGGGAACAGCAAGGGCGCCGCAGGCCACTGAAATTATTGCCAGTGTAAGCAGCCATTGGGAAAATGAAGTGAGGAGGCGGTGAGTTTTCATGGGATTTCCTTGGTGAAAGTGACGGATTTTACGAAGATTATTTAGCTAGACGTTTTCCAATCAATAGTGTTGCAAATAATGAGTTGTGCCCAGAAGAATGTCGCTGGTTCAATTTGTGGCCTTAGATTTGATTAAACACTGGAGATTTATGTGTTTTAGGTTGAAGATTGCTGGGTACTTTTGATAAAAAACACCCAGCGACATTCTCTTAGGCACAACC
>JAAEOA010000433.1 GCA_024223715.1 bacterium
GGTTGTGCCTAAGAGAATGTCGCTGGGTGTTTTTTATCAAAAGTACCCAGCAATCTTCAACCTAAAACACATAAATCTCCAGTGTTTAATCAAATCTAAGGCCACAAATTGAACCAGCGACATTCTTCTGGGCACAACTCAGACAAAGGGGAGTCCTGCGGGTTACCACGCCAGTCCTCGACCCTACCAGGCATTCTGAATTGCATGTGGAAGAAGGTCCGTAATTATCGACTCGATTTTTTGCTTGGATGGCTGAAAGTCGGGGAAATTGAAAGCACTTGCCTAAGGTTACCATTTCAGGATAAGATTACCTGGAGTTTGTCCATGGGGCAATCGAAGTATGGATTACACCACATAGTAATTTTAAATCCCCAAAACCATTTTTTGGTCAAGATTGGTTTTTTCGTAAGAAGAAACCGTGCAGATCAAAAATAAACAGGGAGGTGCCCGGTGGGCATGGCCTTCATCATCATCATCGTGGCCCTGAAGTTCATTCTGCCGGTTCTCTACCTCTTTTTTCCTTTTGCAGCTGGGTGGGGTAACTTCATCCTAGATTCGGTGGACGGCGACTTGCTGATCCCCGCCGGTCTCGATAACAGTCTATACCAGAACCTCGATAAAGCCGCCGACTGGGTGGCCTACCTCTTCATGTTCATCTGGGGTTGGCGCAAGCCGATTCGTCGGGAGATCTCAATCGTATTTGCCATGCGCACCCTCGGTCAGGTGCTCTTTTTCACAACACAGAACGAAATGGTTTTTTTCTGGTTTCCCAACCTGCTTGAACCGCTTTTCCTTGTGTACGTGACCATTGCCCGCTTCAAGGGCTGGCGGCGTGCCCAGGAAATCTATCGGCAGCGGATATGGCTGATCTGGATCTGCATCCTGGTTTATAAGATCCAGGACGAGTATTTCACCCATGTGGGAAACGTGGACCGGACGGACTTGCTGCGTTCACTTCTGCCCTGATTGGGCTATGGGGATATCAGGCCAGGCGATGATGGATCCGGCTTGATCCATATCAAGCCAGTCATTCGCCTCGTCAATCTGGTCAAAATCTAGATCCATCAAAGATTATTCTACGACCGGCGGCTCCATGATGGACGACTAAATCCATGAACCAAATGGATTGGCTGCCGGTTATTCGTTGATGGCCTCGAAAACTTCACGATAGCCGTCGGCACACCAATCCCAGCAAAAACCAAAAGCTACGGACGGGTACGATAGATGACTCCATTATTTCCAACGGCCATGCCTGTATCAGCGCTGAGCATATGAATATCGGTAAATCCATTGGGCGGGGTTTGTTTTGTCCACTCATGCCCTCCATTGTCCGAGCGGAGAACCCATCCCGAAGCAGCGATGGCAACCGAATCGGCAGTGGGCATCGACACTGCCCTGTGATGAGAGCCTCCTTCAGGGATTACGTATTCCCATGTTACACCAGAATCATCCGTAAGAAATATCCCTCCGAAGTAGCTAACGATTATGCCGTTCATAGAATCGGCGAAATCAACCGCCTCTGATCCAAAGGGTCCAGTGATATGTGCCCAGGTATCACCACCATTAGTGGTTCTGAATACGTCTGTATTGTTGATACCTACGACAACTCCCACGTTCGCATCTGCGAATGCAACATCGGCGAGCATATTCTCGCGAATCACTTCGTTCCAGGGAAGGGCTTCCCACGAATCTGATTCCTCAGGCGTGCTCGTGCGTAGGATCGTCCCATCTCCTCCTACCGCGACTCCGAAAGAGGAACTCATGATTTCGACAGAAAACAAAAAGTGATTTGTCCCACTATTTGCTCTCCACCAATTTAGCCCTCCATCGGTCGAATGAAACATCAGCCCGTCTTGTCCTACGGCAAACCCATTCATACCAAAGAAAGAAACGGAATATAGCGCTTCCGCAAGTTCCCAATCAATCTGTTGCCAGTGATCTCCACCATCGATCGTAACCAAAATTGTGGAACTATCTCCAACGGCCACCGCAAGATCAGCGTTAATCATGTGGACGCCCCAGAGGTGCCGGCTCGTGCCTGAATTGAGTGCAGTCCATTGTGAAAATGACGACTCTGGTGGAGGCGGTTCGCTAGGCGTCGAGTCACTGGAACAAGCTGCCATGCCAAATAGGATCAAGCATAGGAATATGCTAAAGGCCATGTGTTTCAGGCGATGGCGCATGTCAAACTCTGTGCGCTCTGATTTGTCGATTACTAAAAAAAACATTCTCACTCCTTAAAAAAATATCCCTATTATGTAGTCTTGCCGTGCAGAAAAGAGAATTGTGCTACCATTTAATCCATCCGAGCAAAACATCATCGACCGCTGGTGCCAGCCAGTCAATTTGAGCACTGCAGGATGCTAACATTACGGCGAGTCCAAAGTCTATTCATGATTTCATCAGCAAATTATCCACATCCATCGAAACGATGACAGCCCGATCCACATAGCTGACCCGCTTATTTGGGAATATTTGTTATGCAGCGACGCGGAAATACCGATGATGCAAGCCGCCGAGAACGGATTCACTCTTGATCGGCCAGCATCGATCGCCTGGGTTGAACGTGAAGAGGGGGTATCTTTCTCCAACCCAGGAAGGGTTTGCGACTCATGGTAATAAGAAAAAAAACTCCTTAAAATTCGGCGTAAATGCTTCTCATTCAGAACAATAATTTTATCAAGACACTCTTGCCTGGTTGAACCAATTACCCTTTCGTAATACCCGTTTTACCAAGGCGATCGGCGAGAAATAACGACCTGTTTTACTCCAGGAGTAATAGGTGTGTTTAACTTTTTGACCAAAAATTCCATCCCGGTCCCTGATCAAAAACCGAAGTGCTTTATCAAACGGAAAAACCTGAATTAACTGCAAGCCAGTCCAACCGGCAGTTGGCTTTGTTGTGACATTGAAATGAATGATTTTCCGGCGATCAAGCGACAGGATTACGAAAACGTAGAGTGTTCTAAATGTCGCTTATTTTGGGGAGAAGAATTTCGGGTTTTACTCAAAAAATGGGAACTTGCCTCTAAATTTGCTACCTGAAGGTGAACAATTTTCAGGGCGAAATGTTTTACATTCTCTGCGGAACAATATATTCTGTTTATTAATGGAGACTATCAAAACCAGTCAATAACTGCATAGGGAGCACCAACCTGTCTCATCAAGAAAACACAAGCCCACCCAAGAGCCCAGGCTCCAGCCTGAACCGAAAACCTGTGCGAATAGACCCCAGGGTCCCCTGGCTGGCAAATACGCGGCGTTTTTTATCTCCCATGAGCGGTGTGACCGATCGCCCTTTTCGTGATATCTGCCGCCCTTTTGGGGTGGACATTGGTTTCTGTGAGTTTGCTTCTGCTTCCGGTTTGATGTTCGACAGCAAGGCCACCTGGCAGTTGGTGGATACCGATGGAGAATCGGGCCGGGTGGGCATTCAAATTTTTGGATCCGATCCTGAGCATATGGCCACAGCGGCCAGGCTCTTGAGCAAAAAACACATGGATGTTTTGGATATCAATTTTGGTTGCCCGGCTAAGAAAGTTGTCAAAAAATGCGGAGGCAGCGCTTTGCTTGCTGATCTGCCTTTGCTGGAAAAAATTCTGTACGCGGTCATCGATTCCAGCGAAGCTCCGGTGACGGCCAAAATTCGTACTGGCTGGGATGAAGATTCTGTTAACTACAAGGAGGTCGGGCTGCTTCTTCAGGAAGCAGGGTTGCCTTGGGTCACCATGCACGGCCGTACCAAAGCTCAGAAATATCAAGGCAAGGCCAATTGGGATCGCATTGCCGAATTGGTCGAGACTCTGGATATTCCGGTCATCGGTAATGGCGATGTGGTCGATGGAGCTTCTTATAGGAAAATGACTGAACACACGGGTTGCCATGGGGTGATGATTGGCCGGGGAGCCATCGGCCATCCCTGGATTTTCCAGCAAATGAAAGCTGTCGATGACGGCGGGCCTGATCCGAAAATCAGTTTTTCCGAAATGTGTGAAGTAACGATTCAGCACATTCTTGGTGAAGTGGAACTTCGTGGTCCGAAAACAGGTTGTTATGTTGTGCGAAAACATATTGCCAAGTGTTTTAAGGGTTATCCGGGAGCTGCTCATTTGAGGCGGCGATTGTTCTCCACTGAAGAGTCTCAGGAAATGATTGCAATTTTGAATGAAGTCGCTGCTGCGGGAGATCCCAGGATAAATGTGGATGATCAGCCAGATCAGGGAGTTGTGGAGTGAAAAACCAAATTTTTTCAGGTCTGTTATTATTAATGCTGGTGTTTGTGGCCAGTTGCACGAAACAGGTTTTCGATCAACAGGTTCAAACTGGAAACAATTCCCAAACCCTTCAACACGTTGTTGCTGAAGGGGAAACTCTGGGACGAATTGCCGACAACTATTACGGAGACCCTGCCATGGCGGGTATAATTGCCCGGCAAAACGGCATATCAGATCCTAATAAAATTGTTCCCGGCTCCGTGCTAATTCTCAAATTTGATGATTCCCAATACCACTCAGCTCAACGCCGGGCCATGGCTCTTGAAGCATATAATAAAGGCGTTGATTTGATGGCGCATGACCGCCTGGCTGAGGCGGAAAAACAATTTCGATTGGCTACTGAAACAGCACCTGATTTGGATTCTGCCCGTTACAATTTGGCTCTTGTTTTGTCTCAGCGAGGTAAAAACACCGAAGCGCTGGTTCTTCTCAATGAGTTGACTTCTGAAAATGATACCGACTCCGATTTTCTCTTCGCCCAGGGGCATTGCCTCTTTCAGTTGACCCGCTTTGTCGAGGCTGTTTCCGTGTTCGAAAAAATCCTGATTCTCGATGGCGGACACAAACGGGCAGCCTTTGGCCTTGCTCGAAGCCTTCAGGCCGATGGCCAGAACCAGAAAGCCATGGGGGCGTGGAAACGTTATTTGGACCTGGATAGCACCTCCAGTTGGGCCGATGTGGCTCAGCGAAATTTTCGAAAATTGCGTGATGGCTCCTGAGGCGGCAACTCTACTGGAATTAAAGAACTGGTCTCTGTCCCGGCGGCATGCGGGCCAGGAAATCAATCTGTTGGAAAACATCAATTTGAAGGTGAAGCAGGGCCAGTGGCTTGCCATTCTTGGTGCCAATGGGTCAGGGAAAAGCTCACTTTTAAAATATCTGGCCTCGGAAGATTCGCCTTTATCTGAAGATGCCGCCATCATGTTTCAGGATCCGGATGACCAGATTATTGCCCGCACTGTGGACCGGGAGCTAACTCTGGGCCATGTCGGTATGGAGCCCCTTCCTGTTTTGAAGGATTTTGATCTGCAGGGTTTATCTCACCTGGATCCACGCCTGTTGTCCGCCGGACAAAAGCAACGTCTGGTTCTGGCTGTGAGTCTGGCTGGCTCCCCAACGGTATTGCTGGCCGATGAACCCACTGCTCTGCAGGATGAAACCCAATCGAAATGGGTTTTAAAAAAACTTCAAACCTGGGTGGGTACACCCGGGCACACTCTAATTACGGCAACTTGTGACCGTGCCGAAGCAGCCATGTCAGATCATCTTTTGGTTCTGGAAAAAGGCAAGGTGGTTTTGTCAGGACCGACAAGTGATTGCATTGGCCATGAACTTGTGACCAACCTGGTGGGGGGGCAACTTGCCGGGACGGTCGATATTCCATCGTTTAAAGAGCCTGAAACTACAGCCCCGGCGGTTTTACAACTCAGGGATTTTCATATTCGATTTGATGCCCGGGGTGAGGGTCTGGTCATCGATGAGTTGTCAGTGCACCCAGGCCAGCGATTGGGAATTACCGGCCGCAACGGATGTGGAAAAAGTACTCTTTTGGCGGCCTGCGCCGGAGCTCGGAAGCCAGACCGGGGACAGGTAGTTCTGCAGCAAAAAGAATTATACCAAAAACAGGTTTTAGATCTGGATCACGGTTTGGCCATGCTGGCCCCGCAGTTTCCGGAATATTTGTTCACCCGCACCACGGTTGAGGCTGAAATTGATTTGGACCCGGCTTTGGCGCAAAGGGTCAACGAATCTTTTCTGGAGGAAATCGGTTTGCCGATGAGCGTGTCCCAGCGCAACCCTCACAGCATGAGTAGCGGCCAGCGCCGCCGACTGGCTTTGGGGCTGGTTCTGTTCTCCAACCGACCTCTGTTGCTTCTGGATGAACCCACGGCAGCCCTGGACCGGGCAGGGAGGCAGCAGATTTTGTCTCTTTTGGGGCAATTACCTGAACATTCCAGTCTTATGGTGGCTTCTCATGACCCAGAGTTTCTCGAGGCAGCAGGGTGTGAAATTTTGGATTTGGATAACTTTTGCCTGAAATTGTGATCTGTTTTTTGCCTGATGAATCCGCCTGTGGTTAACAAACTGACCACCATCTGATATTATTCCCTTGCCGGTTGTCCCCAGTCTTGATATTTTTCCACCGAAACAAAACCACAGCCAGGGAGGCCGCCGCACTTTAATTAATAAGCATGGACCACATTCCGTGCTTTTTTTGTGCCCGGAGCCTTTCTGAAATGAATGGGCGGTACTTACCGCATCAAAGCCCCAAAGGGAGCATCATGAAATTCGTCAAAAAAGCAGTCATCATGAATTCCCATGAAATGAACCGTGCCGTCAAACGCATGGCTCATGAAATCATTGAAGCAAACAAGGGAATCGACAATCTGGTTCTTTTGGGAGTTCAGCGGCGCGGTGTTCCTTTGGCCAAAATGCTGGGTGAAGCCATGCAGCAGGTTGAAGGAACCGAGGTTCCACAAGGTGCCCTGGACATCACCTTTTATCGCGACGATTTATCAAAACTGGGTCCTGCGCCTCAGGTTTCCAGCACTGAAATGCCTTTTGATGTATCAGAGAAAATTGTCATCCTGGTCGATGATGTGCTTTATACAGGACGTACCGTCCGGGCTGCTCTCGATGTTATTATGGATTGGGGCCGCCCTCAGGCCATTCGTCTGGCTGTTCTGGTCGATCGCGGTCACCGGGAATTGCCTATCCGTCCGGATTTTGTGGGAAAAAATGTTCCTACCAGCTCCAAGGAAATTATTAAGGTAAAGGTTGCCGATTTTGACGACTCTGAAGAAGTCATCGTCGGGGAAGGCCAGGAATCATGATTCTGGATCGCAAGGATGTTCTTGGCCTGGAAGATCTTTCCGCTGATGAAATCCTCCATATTCTGGAAATAGCCGGACGTTTCCGAGCTGTTTTTGACCGGCCGGTGCGCAGTGTACCGATCATGCGCGGACGCACGGTGGTGAATTTCTTTCACGAACCGAGCACCCGTACCCGCATTTCTTTCGAACTTGCCGAAAAAAGACTCTCCGCCGACATCATCAACTTCAGTGCTTCGACCAGCAGCTTTTCCAAAGGGGAGACCCTGCGTGATACGGCTGAAAACCTGGCGGCAATGAAAATTGATATGCTGGTTATTCGACACAGTTCACCTGGGTCGGCTCAGTACCTGGGAAAAGTGCTTAAATGTTCGGTTATCAACGCCGGGGACGGTGCTCATGAACATCCCACTCAGGGTTTGCTGGATATCATGACCATGCAGCAGAAAATGGGCGACTTGCGCGGTAAAAAAGTCACCATTATTGGGGACATTACTCACAGCCGGGTGGCACGATCCAACATTTGGGGATTAAAAAAACTGGGTGCTGAAGTTACACTTTGCGGTCCGCCTACCATGATTCCCGGCGGTATTGATAAGCTTGGTGTGAACATCGAATACGACCTGCGCAAGGCTGTGGCCGATGCCGATGCTATCAACGTTTTGCGAATTCAGCTGGAGCGCCATGCCAGCAAGAGTTTTCCCAGTAATCGCGAATACCATCGTGTCTATGGCATTACCGAAGATGTGGTACGCGGGTTGAAGCCTGATACTTTCATCATGCACCCTGGACCCATGAACCGGGACGTTGAAATTGCCAGCGAAGTAGCCGATGGCCCACGCCAGGTCATTCTTGACCAGGTGGCCAATGGTGTTGCTGTTCGTATGGCGCTTATTTATCTGCTTTCCGGTGGTGACCCAGGTGCTCTTGGCGGGTGACCGGTTGGCAACTGATTTTTTTGAGTACAAGTAATAATTCCGGAGGTTGAAAGCCCCGGCAACAGGAAAGAGGCTGGATAATGGAGTGGAGCTGGCAGCGCATTCCCGCCGAATACGTAGTGACGAACATCAAACTTTGTCGCAATGGAAAGTTGGCCAAACGCAAAGGTTTCCTGCACGTGCGCAAGGGCCGTGTTGAAGGAATTGGTGTGGGCACGCCTGCTTTGGACGGCTTGCCGGTACTCGATGGCCAGGGCAAAATCTGCGCCCCCGGATTTATTGATACTCATGTTCATTTCCGTGAGCCGGGAGAAGAAGAAAAAGAAACGGTAGCCAGCGGTTGCCGTTCCGCCGCTGCCGGTGGTTATACCGGTGTGGTGACTATGCCCAATACTTTTCCGGCCATCGACAATGCCGGTATGGTTCGGTATCTGATTCATCGGGCCAGAGAAGCAAATTTATGCCGGATTTATCCCGCAGGAGCCATCAGCTACAAGCGTGAGGGCGAAGCCATGACCGAGTTCGCCGATATGGTGGACGCCGGTGCCGTGGGCTTCACCGACGACGGCAGTCCGGTGGAAAATGGCGGACTAATGAGCAACGCTCTGAAATATGCCCGGGTTCTGGGTGTTCCCATCATGACCCACGCCGAGGATAAAACCATTGTTGGCAAAGGTGTCATGCATGGCGGTTACTGGTCCTCACGTTTGGGAATGTCGGGCATGGCTCGGGCTGGAGAAGATTCAGCCATCTTCCGGGACATAGAATTGGCCCGCAGCAGCAAGGCCCATTTGCACATTTGCCACGTTTCGACCAAAGGTGCTGTGGAAATGATTCGCCGTGCCAAAAGCGAAGGCGTTAGAGTAACTGCGGAGGCCACTCCTCATCATTTCAGCCTTGATCACTCCAAATGCCGCGATTTTTCCCCCAATTTCAAAATGAATCCTCCTTTGCGCGAGCAGGATGATATTAACGCCATTGCTGAAGGCTTAGCCGATGGCACCATCGATTGCATTGCCACGGACCATGCACCGCACACACTGACTGAAAAGGAACACCAGTTCGATCAGGCTCCTTTTGGAGTTGTGGGGCTGGAAACCTCTTTAGCTGTGGGCATCACATACCTGGTTAATACCGGAGCCTTGGAAATTGGGCAGCTCGTAGATTGTCTGACCCGGAATCCGGCTAAGATCCTGAATTTACCCGGGGGAAGTCTTGAAGAAGGTGTCGTTGCCGATTTTGTTCTTTTTGACCCGGACCAGGAATGGACTGTGGATCCAACGAAATTTGAGTCCCGCAGTCGCAACTCGTCCTACATTGGAGAGAAATTGACCGGAAAGGTGGTCGCCACGTTCCTGAGAGGCCGCCTGACGTATCGTTGGGACGAATTCTAAAGGAATGTTTTTTGCATAAAAACAGTGAGTTTAACCTCTGTTTTACCAGTCAGGGATTTGTTTGCCGCATTTGAATGGAAATTGTCGAAATGATTCAGCAACCAGTGTGAGCGGGGTTCGCCCCCGTCTCTCTTTTTTGGGATTGAAATCCGGCCAGGCGGTTCTGGTCTGGCTTCTGCTGATGCTTTCTTTGCTGGTGGGAGCGGGTTGCGCCAAATACAATACTTACTACAACGCCAAAAAGTCCTTCGACGATGCCGAGCATGTTCGCCAAGAGGCCATTCGAAATCACGAAGACCCGCCTGAGCCTTCAGGTGCACAAAAAACCAACTACCTTGAGGCCATCAAAAAAGCCCAGAAGGTCTTGGATGAATACCCTGGCCACAGCCTCACCGATGATTCCCTTTTCCTTCAGGCCAAGGCTCACAGCCGTTTGTCTTCCTACCGTCAATCCATTGCCAAATTGGATCTGTTGTTCCTCAATTACCCGGCAACTGAATACGAAGAAGAAGCCTTGTATCTGCAGGGTCTCAATTATCTCATGATTGGTGCCGTGGATCGCAGTCAGGAGTTTCTTGACCAGCTGGCCAATCAATATCCGGAAAGTAAAATCCAAAGCGAAACCCTGAAAGTAAGCGGTGACAATTCCTTCATTCTGGAAAAATGGGATGATGCCATTGTCAGTTACGAAAAATACCTCGAAGAATTCTCTGACGATCTTGAAGCGGACCGCATTGGTTTGAAGTTGGCCGAGTGTTATTGGGAAGTTGAGGAGTTTTTGGCCGCCAGTGAAGTCCTGCAAATTGTGGATCAAAATTCCAACAGTGCGGAAATCGGGTTCAAATCACGACTGTTGCGTGCTCGGGTTCATGTTCGGTTGAATGATTTTGAAGTGACTGAATTCCTTCTGGCAGAATTGGTCGAGGAAGCGGAAATATACAGTTCTCAGGGTGACGTGGTGCTCATTGAGGCGGAAAGTCTGGTTGCCCAGGGGCGTGGAGATGAAGCTTCCCCGTTAATCGAAGGCATGCCCATGGACTGGAATACTCCCACCATAAAGTCCCGTGCTGCTGACATTTTAGGCTATTTGTATCTCCAAAGAGGTGACTTGGAGGCGGCCGGCACCCAGTTCGCCATTGCCATTCGCGGGCGAGATGACCTGGACGATTACAACCGGACAAGAATTTTGGACCAGAACCTGAAAGACTATCTCGCGGCAGAAACCGCTTTGCCCGATGCCCAGCCCGAACGGGTGCCCCGTTTAAAATTGCTTCAGGCCAATGCGTTGCTTTTTGGTTTTGAACGTCCATCGGAAGCCGGCTTGTTGTTCCGGGAAGCTGGATTGGATTCTGCAGCTGATAGCCTGATGGCCCCTCGCGGGCTTTATGGTGCGGTGGTTGTTTATCGTGACTATCTGGACAATCCGGATTCAGCTATGTTTTTTGCCGATTTGCTGGAGGAGCGTTATCCGGAAAGCCCGCAGGCATTTGAACTCCGATCTCAGGGTGAAGGCAATTTGCTTGGATACCTGTTGGCTCAAAAAGACAGCACTCAGGCTGTTTATTTGGCTAGCCTTTCCCCAGAGGAATTAGCGGAACTTCAGAAGTCAACTGTCTCATCGGGGGGAGCTCGTGCAGGTAGGGGAAGGGTTCTTGAAGGGGTTCGTCGCCGAATGGTGTACCTTTCCCGTAGAGATAATCTGCTTTACGATCCGCCAGAAGGCGCTGCCGAAGCAGCCGAGGCCAAGGCTCAGGCTGATCGGGAGAAGCGGGCTGCAGATGCGGCTGAAATTCAATCCATGGATGAACAGCTGAAATCTGAAGGAGTCCTGGGTCAGGACATGCCTGACAGCAACCGGACACCGGACTCTGAATTTCTGATTGGACCTCAGGATGATGGCTCTGGAGTTTCCCCTGAGAATCCTGATCCAGAGGAAATAAAGAAAAAAGCCGAAGAAGAAGAGAAGGAAGAAGAAGATGATGATGACGGTGGATTCGACATACGCTGACCTCATTCCAACCCTTGGGAAAATCTAATGACCAACGTTTCTCCTTCAGCAGCTGTGCAGTCTTGTGGCCACGTGGTTCGTAACAATCGTGTCTCATCCGGACTTATCCGCCTTGACCTCGAGTTGCAGGGTCCTGCCGCCCTGGAAGCCGAATTTTTGCCGGGGCAATTTGCCATGTTCAATTTGGCAGGGGAGCGTGCTTTTGTTTTCGGTCGTCCTTTTTCCATTCTCGAATCGGGATCTGGAAAACTGGCCCTGTTATACAGAGTGGTTGGCCGTGGAACCAAAGCCATGGAACAGTTGCGATGTGGCGATGAGGTCACTATTCTCGGCCCCTTGGGTCAACCTTTTTCAAAGCCGGCTGACAATATTCCCGTAGTCCTTATAGGGGGAGGCGTTGGGTTGCCGCCGGTCCGCGCCTGGCTGGACAAATTTGGTCGTTCGGGAGATCTAGGCTTTTTTGGGGCTCGTGATGGAGCCGATGTCCCCTGGGAATTGCTGGACGAATCCTGGCACATCAGTGTGGATCAGGATAAAGAGGTTCCCAGTGACCGTAGTGCCTGGCAAGGCCTGGTTACTGACTTGGTGGCCCGTGAAATTCCCGATGATGATTCCCGCGAACGATTGGTCCTGGCCTGTGGTCCCATTCCCCTGTTGAAAGCTGCAGCTGATTTGGCAAGCAGCCGCAAGTGGAAGTGTCAGGTTTCCCTGGAAGAGCACATGGGCTGCGGTTACGGAGCCTGCAAGGGTTGTGTGGTCCCTGTTCTCGATGCCCAGTCGACCTGGCGTAATGCCACGTGTTGTCAGGAAGGGCCGGTCTTTTTTGCAGAAGCCATCGACTGGACCCGTTATGGTGTTCCTGCCAACAAACCGGATTTTAATATTGCCGACTGACCTCTTTGCAAAAGGACGATCATGACTTTACCCCAGTGGTTTACAAAATACGCCAATGAGAGTTTTGAATTGGGTCCGAGAACTTTCCCGGGTCGGATCTGGACAGCCAGTGGTTGCTTTTCTTATGGTCTGAGTGCTCACGATATGAAAACCGATGAACTGGCTTCACCCTATGAAGGCCTTGGAGCTGTGGTTACAAAAACCGTCACACCAGACCCTCGCAGTGGCAATCCAATGCCCAGACTTTGTGAATTGTCCAGTGGTGCCATTAATAGCATTGGTTTGGAAAATGTAGGGTTCAGAGCTTTTTTGGCTGAGGTTCTGCCTCAACTGGAAAACAAGCAGGTGCCCAATGTGGTGAGTTTGGCAGCGTCGGTTCCTGAAGAATTTGGCCCCATGGTCAAACAACTGAACTCAGTAGCGGGCCAATTCCAACATTGGCATGGTGTGGAGCTGAATCTCAGTTGCCCCAACGTGTCCGAGGGGGGACACGATTTTGGCAGAGATCCTGAAACCGTATCCGAATGTGTGGCCGCCGCCCGGAAAGAATTACCCGATCGGGCTTTATTAGTAAAATTGACTCCCAACGTTGCAGATATTTCTGAATTGGCGGCAGCAGCCGGTCAGGGGGGTGCCGATGCCGTCAGTGCCATCAATACCGTAGTGGGCCTGGACGTAGATTTAAACACAGGGCAGCCAGCTTTGCCTCGGCGTTTTGGTGGCTATTCCGGTCCGGGAATCTTGCCCATTGCCTTGGCTAAGGTCGATGAAATAATCAACAAAACTCAGGTTCCTGTAGTGGGTGTGGGGGGCATTGCATCAGCTGAAGATGCGTTGAAGTTCTTTGCTCTGGGTGTTCAGGCTGTGCAAGTGGGTACAGCCCAAATGCGCGACCCATTCTGCGCCGCGCAATTGGTTAGACAATTAGCTGCTGATTAATCTGGAATTAGAACCTGAATTCGTCAGGATCCATCAGATCATCGTCATCATCAAGGGCCGCAATTTCATCGTCGAGGGCCTTGTTTTGATCTTCAATTTCTTTGTCTTCTTCGACCATTTCCGTTTCATCGTCTTCCGGAGGAAGACCATCGGGAAATTCTGCTTCCAGAAGATCGGCCAAAGCACTGCCACTGCTCATAATTTGAGCAGCTAAGCCTGCGCCAACTTCTTCCGTCTGATTTAAGGCACCATTGACAGAAACCCGATTGGTGCAAGCTCCAGTGGAGCCTTCAATGACAATTTCGGATCCTTCAACCCGAGCCAGGACTCCAATGGGCATGTCCTGGTCAGAGACCATGTGGCTTCGAAAGGCCATTTCCGCCTCAATTTCGACTTGAGTTGCAGGGCAATGCAAGGCTTCGAGACTCTTCCTGGTGTCTTCATCCTTACTGCGGCCCACAATGACCAAAGACCCTTGTCCAGGGCCTGGGAGAATGAACTCAGGGGCATAAATTTCGGCCACAATGCCCTGAATACCCAAGTGCTCAGTGGCGGCTGCCGGAAGAACCAATCCGTCAATTTCACTGTGACGCATATGAGTTTCCATGGCCTGGTCAATTCCTCCGTGCATAATCTGAAAGTCAATGTCAGGCCACAAATGCGAAAGTTGAGCTTTGGAGCGCATGGACATAACCCCAACTTTACTTCCGGGATCCATTTCATCCATGATGTTGCCCTGCCGGTTCAGGTAGGCGTCAAAAGGGGTATGTCTTGGAGGAGTGCAAATTAAGTCCAAACCTTCATGATGCCTGATGGGTAGATCGGCAGCTTCCATCACCACAGCCTGAATTTGATTGTTCAGAAGCAGTTCAGCCAAATGTTCAAATTCAGCATGGCTGATGGCAGTAAAAACTTCATTTTCTTTATCTTCATCTGTTTGCACCGGCGGTAAAACCGTCAGCTGAGTATTCAGCCGGGGAATTTCCTGGACGATGTGGTCAATGAAGGCCTGGGTCTGGCTTTTGGCCAGGGGCGAAGAAAAGGTACCAAAACTTAATGCCCGAGATTTCACTGTTTAACCTTCCGCCAGAAACTTGCCAACAATTTCCCCTACGCGATGAGCGTCTTCAAACGGTAAGGCTGCATGAATAGGCAGGATGAGAACTTCCCGGCCGGCTTTTTCCGCCTGCCGCAGGAAACCACTGAAACGGCAGTATTCATTCAACTCATGGTGGTTCAGTGGTGGGTCGTAATATATGGCGGTATCGACACCATTATTTTCCAGAATGGCTTGCAATTCGTTACGCCGTTTGCAGCGAACCCAGTACTGGTGATAAGTAATATGGTTTCCCTGGTCGGGATTGGGATCCTGCCAGCGATTGGCTTGGGGGATGTACTTGTCGTAAATACTGGCCACCTTATTTCGGTCGGCCTGTTCTTCAGCAAAACGTGCCAGGCGGATGTTCAAAACCATGGCTTGAATTTCATCCAGACGACTGTTCCATCCAGTATACAAATGGTTGTTCATGCGTACAGCCTGATGTCCACGAATTTTGCGAATCCTGTCGGCGTCTTCTTCTTTCTGGCAGAAGACCATTCCGCCGTCACCAATGCCCGGAAGGTTTTTGGTAGGGTAAAAACTCAGTGTGCTCATGCGGCCGTACGAGCCCATGGGCTTGCCTTTGTACAAAGTACCAAATCCTTGAGCCATATCCACAACGACCTGAAGATTATGTTTTTCAGCAATGGCGTTGATAGGATCCATATCGCAGGGAGCACCAAAAATAGGCACTGGCATTATTGCCCGGGTTTTATTGGTGATAGCTTTTTCAATCTCATTGGGATCGATGTTCAAATCTTCTGGCAGGATGTCAACCATAACCGGAATGGCATCTAGCATAATGATCGACTCAATGGTCGCATCGAATGTATAAGGAGTGGTAATGACTTCATCGCCGGGCCGAACTCCGGCCATGGCCAGAGCCAGAAACAAAGCGCTCGAGCCGGAAGCCACTCCTACGGCGTATCCCACACCGCACTGCTCAGCCAGGTCTTTTTCCAAAGTGTCTACTTCTTTGCCCAGAATGTATTGTCCGGACATAAGAAATTTCTCGAACTTTACCATGATTTCGTCTTTGCAGGGAATCATGGGGGTGATCAGGTCATAGCGACCGATGCGTTTGTTGTTCGAAGGCGTCATTCCATCCTCTTTTTCAATTTCATGGGGGAACCTGTTGCGGTTCCCCCATGAAAGTCTTCAACCAAATGTTAACGGCGTAACCGTGACTCCTTAAGAGGAAGTCTGATCGGCTCGCCCGAAACAATCGTACTTGAATCCGGAATTTTCCAGATGTTCACGATCATACACGTTTCGGCAGTCAAGGAAAGCATTTCCTGACATGGTCTCTCTCAACCAGGCAAAGTCGAGCATGCGGTACTGATTCCATTCGGTGACCAGAATGCACAGGTCAGCATTATCACACGCATCGTAAGGTGACTTGCAGTAGGTCAGGTCATCGTGGAACATTTTGAAATTAGGCATGGCTGCAGGATCGTGACCTCGCACAATGGCGCCTTTTTCATTGAGCAGACGCACAATGTCCAGGGCAGGAGCGCTGCGAATATCATCAGTATTGGGCTTAAAGGCCAGTCCGAGCAGGGACACGGTTTTACCTTTTAGGTCGCCCACCATGGCTTCAGCCTTGGCCAGGGCACGGTCAGGAAGCTGTGCATTGACACCAATAGCGGCTTTGACAATGCTCATCTCGCTGCCGGCTTCTTCGGCAATATGCACAATGGCGTTGGTATCTTTGGGCAGACAGCTGCCACCAAAGCCCAGGCCCGCGTGCAGGAATTTGGGGCCAATGCGTTTGTCCAGACCCATGCTTTTGGCCACATCGGAAATATCGGCTCCAACTTTTTCAGCCAATTTGGCAATTTCGTTGATGAAGCTGATTTTTACGGCCAGGAAGCTGTTGCTGGCGTACTTAATTAGCTCAGCAGTTTCAATCCCTGTTTTGACAATGGGAGTATCGAGCAGGAACAGGGGGCGGTATATTTCACGCAGAATTTTTTCACTGCGTTCGGTTTCCGCACCAATGACAACCCGGTCCGGGCGCATGAAGTCTTCAATACTGGAGCCTTCCCGCAGGAATTCCGGGTTGCTGGCCAAGTCAAATTCCACAGGAGTGGTTTGGGCCTCTTTGATGACTTTGTCCAGGTGTCGGGCTGTCCCTACAGGCACGGTGCTTTTGGTGACGATGACTTTATAGTCAGTCATCAGTTCGCCAATTTCTTTACCCACGTTCATCACATACTGCAAATCCGCTTCACCTGATTCGGACATGGGAGTTTGCACGGCAATCATGACGATGTCGGCGTCTTTCATTCCAACGGCCAATTTGGTGGTGAATTCCAGACGTTGCTCTTCAACATTTTTAAGAACCAGACGGTCAAGACCTGGTTCGTAGAAAGGGATTTCTCCTTTTAGCAGACTGTCAATGCGATCCTGGTTAATGTCCACGCAGGTTACATGATGACCAAAATCTGCCATACAGGCACCTGAAACCAACCCCACATATCCTGTACCTACCATGCAAATCCGAATCATGAAAGCTCCTTCCGGGCCTCATCGAGGAGGCTGCCGAGTGTGGTGGCAAAGTCCCATTCAGGGTGCCAACCTGTTTCCTTACAGAGTTTTGAATTGTCTCCGACCATCATCGGAGTATCGGCTGGTCGCATAAGCCCAGGATCCTTTCGGACCGAAATAGGACACTGCGCCATGCCGACAAGAATGTCCAGCCCTTGTTGTATCGTCACCGATTGCCCGGAACTTACATTATATATTTCTCCGGGGTTACCTTCTTTCATCAGCAACCGATATGCGGCCACCACATCGCGCACATTCAGGAAATCACGGATGACCGAAGTCTCTCCGGTTAGTATTTCCGCAGGGCCCTGACCTGCCTCCGCAAGGGCAATCTGCCGGGCGAAAGATGGAAATACAAATCGGGAGTCCTGGCCGGGTCCCGTATGGCTGAAAGATCGCACTGTAATGATGGGCAGATCCCAGGCCCGAACGTACTGCAGGCAAAGCATGGTTTGACTGACTTTGCTGACTGCATAGGGGCTTATAGGATTTAATGTTGTTTCTTCAGTCAACGGATAGGCGTTGGCTTCCTGAGGGCCATATTCCTCGCAGGATCCAACAGACAGAACCACTGGGTGGCAGGCTGCCGGCAGGGCTCGCACGGCCTCCAGCAGATTCACCGTCCCCATAACATTGCTGGCAAGAGTCTCTGCAGGGTGTTCAAAACTGTATCCGGCGGAACTTTGCGCGGCCAGATGGTAAATCATTTGAGGATGATTATTTGCAACCAATTGGGCTATGGGCTCAGCTTCTTCCAGATTAATATCCCAATAGTTGAATTTTCCGGATGGCCCCTGGAAAGTGACGCAACCCTCCTGGTTATCCTTGTTTTCAATCTGAGTGAATTCCCCAATTCTCTTGGGAATGGGGGATTTCGGACCATGTTTACCCAGTCCGATGACATCAATGCCTGCCAGCAAAAGACTGCGGGTAAGGTTGAGGCCCACAAATCCGAGGGCCCCGGTCACCAGATTCAAAGGCAGCGCTTTTGTAAAATCTGTCATGAGTTAACCATTCATCAACCGTAGCCATTCTTTGTACAGACAGACATCCATAAGCACATCCAGTCCCGCCTGAGTGGCCTTTTGGGCTGCTTCGGGATTGATTACCTGTTCCTGGAGCCAAACGCATGAGTCGCCCCGTTCGATGGCCGCATCGACGATAGGACCAACCTGGTCACTGCGACGAAAAATATTAACCACATCAACCTGGTCCGGCACGTCTTTGAGGGAAGGATAAATTTTCATCCCAAGGACCGGTTCTTTCAATACTGGATTGACACCCACAACGTCGAAGCCCTGGCCAACCAGAAATCGCGCGATTCCGTGACTTGCCCGGTCCTCTTTGGCGCTGATGCCCACAACAGCGATGCGCTTCATATTGGTGAGAAGGGTTTTTACCTGTTTATCATCCGGATTGGCAAAAGAAAAATCAGGGGACATAATTAACCTTTCATAAACAGGGAAGTTGTTGATACTGCTCTTTTTCATAATTTATACCCAAGGACCTTGGCTGTAAATACCCGATGAAGAGAAAAAAACCGATCAAAAGTGTTTTTTTCACTTTATTATTATGAAAAAGTATAGTAGGATCGTAAGTCTGAGGTCTCGTCCACCTAAATATATTCAATATAAACACATTAACTCCACTCTGGAGTTCAATTCCGGGGGGAATTGTGGGAGGTTATCTCGTGTTACGATCAAGAGTTGCCGGTTGTCTTTTCTTTGGTTTGGTCTTTCTCGCCAGTTCGCTGGCTTGTGCTCAGACTTTGAGTTTTGACCCTGACCCACATTATCCTTTAAATGAAGAATTTTCTTTGCCTCTGGTTATTGAGGCTGGAGGCTTGGATGTCAAGGGTGTGGAGTGCTACGTTACTTTCGATCCTGCCATCGTTTCTCTGGACAGCATTGTTGCGGGGCCCTGGTACACCGACAGTGGGCAGAATTTCTTTTTCTGGGATTACACAATACCCGGAACCAATACCCTGCATTTTGCTTCAGCCATGCTCGACGGTACCAACAATATTGATGATATTTTGGCCGTCTGTTATTTTTCACTAGTCAGTTACGGTACAACGGTGCTGGATTTTACTCAGGTGGATGTCCGGGATGTAAACAACGACCCCTTAAGTTTTGCCACCGATGATGGCCTGATTGTTCTCGATCATGCTGTAGAGACTGATCCTGTGCACTTTGGTACCCTGAAGGCTGTTTACCGCTGATTCAGGCACATTTGATGCTTATAAAGGTCCGGACCATTGGGTTCGGGCCTTTTTTGTGGCCCACCGGGAAAATAATCAGAATTTTTCTTCACCCTGCGGTCCTAATGATTTACAATTAATGAATAGTCATTCATTATGATGTGCCAATTGAGTAAAACCAAGCCTCTGGCTGGAAGGTAATCTTGTGAGTCCTATTTACATGACCATTCTACTGTTCTGCTCTTTGAGTCTTTTTGCCGGGACCATGGCCGACCGTTACTGGCTAATGAGGGCCGGCGAAAGCGACAATCGGAATGACCGTTTTTCCGATCGCATGAAAGCACTGATGAGCATTGGTTTTGGCCAGAAAAGATTGCTCTATGAACCAGGTGCCGGTTGGATGCATGTGGGGATATTTGCTGGATTCCTGGTAGTCTCGTTGCGAACGATCACCCTTTTGGGACGAGGTTATGATCCTCATTTTAACCTTCCATTCTTTGATGGTCCGCTAGGCTTGATATACGCTGTGGTCAAGGACAGCTTCGCTCTGATAATTCTCCTGGCCCTGATCTTTGCTCTTTACCGCCGGCTCTTTGTAAAACCGGAACGTCTGCACTTGAGCGGTGAAGCCAATTTCATCATCATCTGGATTGCTTCCCTGATTGCCAGCGACCTTCTTGGTGATGCTGCAGCCTTGCGTCTTAACCCAGCCAGTCATGAACACGGCTTTGCCTGGCTTTCCACCCTTTTGAGCGGAATGTTTGCTTCCAGTGAAACTGACCAGGTTCAAATTTGGTCTAACGTCATGTTCTGGTTCCATAACATTGCTGTTCTGGCTTTCCTTAATTTCCTGCCTTTCGGCAAACACTTCCATGTTTTGACAGCCCTGCCGGCTGTTTTCCTGCGACGCCTGACACCAGGTGGGGTCCTGGAAAAAATGGAATTTGAAGGTCGGGAAAGTTTTGGGGTTGGCAAAATTGAAGACTTCAGCTGGCGCCGGATTCTTGACATGTACACTTGTACGGAATGTGGCCGTTGTACTGAAATGTGCCCTGCCTATGTTACCGGAAAACCACTCAGTCCCCGGTCCATCATCGTTAACGAACGGGACCAGGCTTATCATCTGGCGGATCACCTTACAGCTGTGGGGAAATTAAAAGGCGCCGGCAAAACAGCGGTGGCTTCCACTCTTATTGAAGGTCAGGACCGACCCGCTCTAATTGGCGAAGTGAACGATGAAGAGGCCATCTGGGCTTGTACCACCTGTGGTTATTGTCAAACTCATTGCCCGGTCATGATTGATCACATCCCCAATATTGTCGATCAGCGCCGGCATCTGGTCATGATGGAGGCAAAGGTTCCAGGTATTCTGCAGAACGCTTTAAAGGGACTGGAAAATAACAGCAATCCCTGGAATGTTGCTGCCGCGGGCCGTGAAGACTGGATTGGTGATTTGGAAGTTCCCCGCATGCGCGATAAGGGCCAGGCTGACTACCTTCTCTTCGTGGGTTGTGCCGGCAGCTACGACAGCCGCAACGTCGATGTGATGAAAGCCTTGTGCCAGTTGCTAAATGAAGCCGGGGTCGATTATGCCGTGCTGGGAACCGAAGAAGGGTGTTGTGGTGATCCTGCCCGTCGCGTGGGGCATGAGTATCTGTTCCAAATGCAGGCTCCGCAAAACATCACCACCTTCCAGAAATACAAAGTGGGCAAGGTGGTCACCGCCTGTCCTCATTGTTTCAACATGATTGCCAACGAGTACCCCGACTTCGGCCTGGAAAATGTGGATGTCATTCACCACAGCGAACTACTCAGTGAACTGGTTGACCAAGGCAAACTGAAGCTCAAAGGCGGAGAAAAAACCAAAGTTACTTTCCACGATTCGTGTTATCTCGGGCGGCATAACGACATCTACGAGGCTCCCCGAAAGGTTCTTTCTGGAATTGGCGGCATTGAACAAGTGGAAATGGATAGGAATCGCCGGGAGGGTTTCTGTTGCGGTGCTGGTGGTGGTCGCATGTTCATGGAAGAAGATATCGGGACACGCATTAACCACAACCGTATTGACGAAGCTGCAAATACTGGTGCCGATGAGGTATGCACAGCCTGCCCCTTCTGCTTAACCATGTTGGGCGATGCAATAAAAGAAACCGATCGCAGTGAAAAATTGAGGGCACGGGATATTGCTGAAGTGATGTTGGAAAATCTGGAATAATAAAACCAAATGTTCTCTCGGGAACTCAGGGATTTCCCGAAAGAATTGCTGATGGTTGCCAAATGCCAAATTATTTGCTATGAATTTGCAAAAGCTAATCCAACGGCTCATTTTTAATGAGCCGTTTTCAATTTATTTCAGGAGGATATTCATGAGCCAGTCAAGCCCCGTCGTAGCCACCGAACGCTTGAATACAATCTGGGCTAAGGGGAAAGAATTTCTTGGGTCCGAGTTGCCCATTATGTGCGGAGCCATGACCTGGATCAGCGATCCGGCCCTGGTTTCAAAAATGAGCAATCTGGGTGCTTTCGGAGTCCTTGCTGCCGGGAATATGCCCCCGGAAATGTTCGCTGATCAAGTTGACGAAACCAGCCGACTGACGGACAAACCATTTGGGTGTAATGTTATTACCATTGCTCCCAATTATCAGGCCCATCTTGACATTCTCTGTGAAAAAAAGGTCAGTCATATTGTTTTTGCCGGCTCCCTTCCCCGTGGTGCCGAAATCAGGAAAGCCAAAGAGAGCGGAGCCAAAATTCTGGCTTTTGCTTCGACCACAAGCATTGCCCGGCGCATGATCAGCAACGGTGCCGATGCCCTAATTCTCGAAGGCAGCGAAGCTGGCGGACACATTGGGCACGTCTCGACCATTGTTCTGCTTCAGGAAATCCTTTTTAATTTCCCCGATTTCCCCATTTTTGTCGCTGGCGGAGTGGCTACTGGTCGCATGATAGCCCATCTGGGCCTAATGGGAGCTGCAGGCGCTCAAATGGGCACTCGTTTTGTTGTGGCCGAAGAGTGCAACGCGCACGACAAATTCAAGGACGTTTTCATGAAAGCCCGGGCCAGGGAAGCCATCTCCACCCCCCAGTACAGCGCCAAATTGCCGGTAGTTTCGGTGCGGGCCCTGAACAATCATGCCATGAGTCACTTTGGAGAATTGCAGCTAGATTTGCTCGAAAAACTCAAAGACGGTGGAATGAATCGCGCCGATGCTCAATACAAAGTGGAAGAATATTGGATAGGCTCACTGCGCAATGCCGCCGTCGATGGTGATGTGGAGCACGGCAGTCTGATGGCTGGCCAGTCAGTGGGTATGCTCAGCAAAGTGCAACCCCTGCGTGACATTTTGCAGGATTTGGTGGATGAAGCTGATGAGGGCCTGGAAAAAGCGGCATCCCTTATGAAGGGATTATAGTCCCTGCTGTTTCTTGGGGTTTCTTATATTGCCATCCGCGGGATTCAGTGAAAGATTCTCGGCGGGTGGCATTATTTTTGATGGAACTGATGACAAGGGGCGGGAACAGCGCCGCCCAAATCCAGCAACCTGTACGGGGGAGCCCAAAATGCAGTCATCATTTGTTTTCCATTCATTCCGATTCCGTGCACTGGTTTTGGTGCCTATCCTGCTTGTGGTGGCAGGTACGGTTTTCGCCGCTCCGGTTAACTCAAGAGTGGCAGGAGAGGCCCAGATTAAGGACTTTCCCCAGGAAACTATTTATTACATTCAATATGCCGATTTCCTGATCAAACACAAAGCATATAAAGAAGCTGCAGAGGTTCTGTGCCAGGGCAAAGCCCAGGCCACACCATCGGCTGATTTACTGGTAAAACTTGGTGATGTTTATCAAAAGCAAGGGTTGGTGGCTCAGGCCAAAACCGTCACCCTGGAAGCTCTGCGTGTGGATTCCAGCCATGTGGCTGCTCACGTTCGGTTGGGAGAGATTTACTTTCAGCAGGGTTGGCATTCTTCCGGGCTGGAATATTACAAAGCTGCTGTGGCTTTGGCTCCGGATGAAGATTTGCCCAAGGTGCGTTTGGTGGGAGGCCTGTGTGAAGTGGAGCAACTGACCCAGGCTAAAGATCAATGCCTTGAGTTCATTTCCACAAAACCACAAAGCCCCGATTTGTGGCTGTCGTTGGGTCATGTTTTTGAAAAACAGGACAAGCGCCGCCAGGCGTTTACAACTTATGGCCAGGTCTTGACTCTGGACCCGGAAAACAGCCTGGCTTATGCCCGTCAGGGACGTCTGTTCTGCGAATTTGGCCAGTTTACTTCGGCTGAAACGGCTTGCCGTAAGGCTTTGGACCTGGAACCGGACAATGCTTTGGGCCATGCTTATCTGGGAATTGCCTGTGCCAAGCTGGGACAAAACGACGAGGCCCGTATTCACGCTGAGATTGCTGAAGATGCTGGTTTGAATATGGTTTCGGTTTGGAAGATCATCGGGAATTAGGCGGGATTTAGGGGGGGATTTGGCAGGAATTAGGCAGGAATTAGGCTAATCGGGCAACCACGGGTTGCCAGACTTGAGGTGCGGACTAACGAACAGTCTGCGCCTCTTTTATTCTTTTATGCAGTTTTTGGACTTTGCACAATTCAGGCGCCAATTTTAAGGCTTCCTGAATGTGTAAGAGGGCTTCGCCCGGCTGGTTCGCTGCTTCAAACATCAGGGCCATGTTGTAATGAGGGTCCGGGTGTTCCGGCAGTAATTGTCGGGCTTTTTCCAAAGCCCCATGTGCCGATTGGCCCCGTCCTTCACGCAGATGCCACACACCAAGAGTATTGTACAGATGGCCATTTTCCGGAGCCAGTCGGATGGCTACACCCATTAGAGCCACCACCCGGTCCAGGCGACTTTGCTCCAAAGCAATCTGGGCTCGCAAATGGCAGGCCTCAGACAATTGTTCGTTTGAAACTCCTGCGGAACCGGCTACGGCATTCAGTTGGAAATCAGCCTGGTCGAGTTGACCGCACCGTAACAGCAACCAGCCGGCAGACAACCGCCAACCAATATTTCCAGGTTCCAGTACGAGAGCCCGGTCAATAGCTTCGAGGGCGCTTTCATAGTCGCCAATAGCGGCGGAACAATCACTCAACTCAGACCAACCTTGAGGGTTGTAAGGTTCGTTTTGAGTTTTTTTGGTGGCCAGCTTTAAATAAAATCCTGATTTTTCACGATTGCATTGAAGCATTCCATAGTGGTGGACCACAACCACCAAATCCTCAACTAAGAGGTTGGCTGTTTTTACAGATTTTTCCACTGTTTCGTGCAGGACTCCCTGGAAAGATATGCTCTGCAGATTGGGAAAGAGTCGGATTTTCAGGCTGGGTACGTACCCAGGGGCCGGAGGACCTTCTGGCAGGGTCTGGTCGCTGTTTGCTGGAACAGGCACCCAACCCCGCTGGCTGTGGTGGCCCGCCAAATAATTCCATGTTTCCAAACGTGCGGCTACCGGTTGACGTCGCTTCTCCTGTTCGGAAATCCAGTTACGGATTTGTTGCCAACCGGAAGTTGATAGCTTTTCGTCGGCATCCAGAATGAGAATCCACTGAGCACGGCAAGCCTGGAGAACTTCATTGCGGGCGGCACTGAAATCATCGGTCCAGGGTATGTCCAAAAGCAGGGCGCTGTGCTCCCGGGCCACACTCCGACTTGAGTCAGTGCTGCCAGTATCACCGATGACAATTTCGTCCACCCAAGGTGAAGCTTCGCTTAGCAATTCGGCAAAAAATTGGCCACCATCCTTAACAATCATGGCCAGGGCCAGTTTCGGTCGAGGTTTGGGTTTGTTATTGGGACTGTATGGAATAACCTTGAACATTGTAACTCTTTTACAGATGGCTGTTTAGCTAAGGTTCGAAGATATTGCACTTCAACCTGAAAATAATCTAAAGAAAATATTGCAGTTACCATGCCAAAAAAAATCCCCCGCAAACCCAAAGGTCTCCGGGGGATAAATGTCCAATCTACGAAAGATCAGCCTTTCAGTTTACCAACTTCATCGGTAAGGACAGGCAGGACATCGAACAAATCAGCAACGATGCCATAGTCGGCCACCTTGAAGATGGGGGCATTGGCGTCTTTGTTGATCGCTACGATGCACTTGCTGCTGCTCATGCCGGCCAAGTGCTGAATAGCACCACTGATGCCGGCAGCGATGTACAGGTTGGGGCCAACGGTTTTACCCGTCTGGCCAACCTGGTGCGAGTAGTCAACCCACTCGGCGTCGACAACTGCGCGGCTGGCTCCGGAGGCGGCTCCCAAAGTCTCGGCTAATTTCTCAATCAGAGCGTAATTTTCCGGACCTTTGATTCCCCGTCCACCGGAAACGACAACTTCGGCTTCAGTCAGTTCCACTTTGCCACCGGTGGCGGCTTCCACACTTTTGACAATGGCCTTCAGGTTACCGCCGTCGATGCCCGCATCGAAGCTTTCAGCGGCAGCAGTTCCACCCACTTCGTTGAGCATGAAGGCGTTGGGACGAACACTCACAACGGTGCAACTGGTGGATGAGGTCACATCGACAAAGCATTTGCCCGCAAAAATGGGACGACGGAATTCAAAACCACCGTCGAAGGTCATACCCACGGCATCGCTAATGCAACCGCATTCCAATTTGGCGGCAACTTTTGGTCCCAGATCTTTACCCATGGCGGTTGAGCCCAATAGCAAAAGGTCGGGGTTGTTATTTTTACAGAAGTTGGCCAGGGCGGTGCCGTAGGCTTCGCTGTTGAAGGTACTCAAATTTTCCCCACCGGCGGTGAAGATTTTATGGGCGCCGTATTTTCCGGCTTCAGTGGTGGCTGCGGAGGCATCATCACCCAGGAACACGGCCCAGACTTCACCGTCATTGGCATCGGTAATTTTGCGGGCTTCGCTGAGCATTTGCCAGGCTACCTTCTTCAGGTTGCCGTCCCTTTGTTCTATGAATACTGCAATGTTTGGCATATCGAAACTCCCTTTATATTGAGCAAATTCCTAAAGAACTTTTGCTTCTTCGTTGAGCAGACGAGCCAGTTCTCTGGCTGCTGCTGCAGGATCCTCGGCATCAATCATGTTACACTCACCGCGGGCAGCGGGAGGAGCGTATTGTTTGATCGTCACCAGGTTGGCGGGAACTTCAATACCCAGGTCGGCGCAGGTAACGGTTTCCATGGGCTTCATGCCGGCTTTCATAATATTGGGCAGGCTTGGCAGGCGGGGTTCGTTCAGGCCCTTCTGACAGGTAAGAACGGCCGGCAGGGTGGCTTCAACCACTTCTTTGCCGCCTTCAATTTCACGTTCAGCTGTCAAATTGCCGTCGCCCATGGTCAGGCTGGTAATGGTCGATACATGGGCCATGCCCATTTTCTCAGCAACCATAATGCCCACCTGGCCACTGTCATCGTCGATGGCTTTAATGCCAAAGAGAACCAGGTCATATTCTTCTTTTTTTAAGGCAGCGCAAAGCACAGTGGCAATGGCGCTTTCGTCGGCTCCATCAAGGGCAGGATCAGTAATGATCAGAGCCTTGTCACAGCCAGTAGCCAGACAATCCTTTTTGATGGTTTCTTTGACCGCATCGCTGCCAATAGTTATGGCCGTCACTTCAACGCCTTCACCGGCTTCTTTAATTTTGATGGCTTCTTCAACAGCATAGGCATCGTAGGGATTCAAAATCCGGGTAAAGCCCGACTGGTCCAGCTCGGCGGCTGGAGCGGCAAGGTTGATCCGGGTTTCCGAATCGGGTACCTGTTTGACACACACGGCAATCTTCATGATTCCTCCTGGCGCGGCAAGCCCAAAATAGGTTTGCTTTGATTGTTCCGCTGGAAATGCGGAATTCCTTTGTACATACCCCTGCAAAATAGAACTTCAAGGCTAAACAGTCAACGAATCGTGCGACATTGTATTTTTGACAGGAAAGTGGCATATTGGCCTGACCGTTGACCAAGTCTTTTTTTAGACCCGGTGAGCCAGTGAATATTTCTCATTTCCGGAACCGATGCAGCCATCGTCCCAAGGAGCCATCATGTCTTCGCAGACTTCCCAAAGCTATGATCTTGTTGTTATTGGAGCGGGCCCCGGTGGCTATGTGGCCGCACGTCGCGGAGCCCAGTTGGGCCTGAAAACCGCCCTCATTGAAAAAGATGACCGCTTGGGTGGAACCTGCCTTTTGAGGGGCTGCATTCCCACCAAAGCCCTCATTCATGCCGCAGAAGTTTGGCAACTGTGCAGCAAGGGTGCCCGTACATTTGGCATAACGGTTGAAGGGGCAACTTTCGATTGGTCGAAAGTTCAGAAAAGGCGTCAGCTGGCCACGACCAAAGGAAGCAAAGGCATTGATTTGCTCATGAAAAATGCTGGAGTTGAGGTTATTTCCGGTCATGGGCGCCTTGCAGGTGCGGGCCGCGTCGAGGTGGAAACTTCCACTGAAAAACTAACTCTGGAGGCAGGGAAAATTATTTTGGCCACCGGCTCGACCATTGTTGACTTAAAGGGCATGGAAACTGACGGGAAAAAAATTCTCAACAGTGACCATGTCCTGGAATTGCAACATCTGCCCGAGTCCATGGTGGTTCTGGGGGCTGGTGCCGTAGGCCTGGAGTTGGCATCGGTCATGCAGAGCTTTGGTTGTAAAACCACATTAGTGGAATTGATGGATCAGGTTTTGCCCTTGGAAGACCCCGAATGTGCTGCCGTGGTCGAAAAAGGTCTCAAAAGACAGAAAATGAAAGTCCTGACCGGGACAAAAGCCACCGAAGTGAAAACCACCGACAACGGTGTTGTCTGCACCTTGGAAAATGCCGTTTCGGGCGAGGTTCAAACTGTGGAAGCGGAGTGCCTGCTGGTGGCAGTGGGGCGCCGTCCGGTAACCGGTGATCTGGGACTGGATTCAGTCGATGTGGTCGTAGACAATAAAGGTTTCATTCAAACCGACGCCATGATGGAAACCGCGGTTCCGGGTATTTTTGCCATTGGCGATATTGTCGCCACCCCTCAGTTGGCTCATGTTGCCAGTCACGAAGCTTTGGTGGCTGCAGGTTGTGCCGCTGGTCAAAAAGAACACCCCATTCATTACCACCGGATTCCATCCTGCACCTACAGCAATCCTGAAGTGGCCTCAGTGGGCCTTCAGGAAAGTGCTGCCAAAGAGGCTGGCCACTTGGTAAAGGTCGGACAGTTTCCTTTCGCTGCCTTGGGCAAAGCCTCGATTCTTAACGAGCCTCATGGTTTTGTAAAAGTGGTCAGTGATGAAGAAACCGGGAAGGTTCTGGGTGTTCATATGGTCGGTCCCCGGGTTACGGAATTGCTGGCCGAAGCGGTCACCGCGCTGGGCTTTGAAGCTGATCTTGAAACCTGGTTGGAAGTTGTGCACCCGCACCCGAGCCTGAGTGAGGCGATGGCCGAAGCCGTGGCAGCAGCTGCCGGAAGGCCCGTGCATGGCCAGTGATCTTTCCCGGTTTTTGTCCGATCTTGAGGGCCTGCTTGGAAAGAAGGGGCTATTGACGGATTCTGCCGCCCGACGGGTATATTCTCTGGATTCATCTCATCTTGTTTTGGGACAGCCGGTGGCCGTGGCTTTGCCGCAAACGGCAGAACAGATTTCCAACATTATTACTTTATGCAACCGGGCCAATGTTCCTATCGTTTGCCGGGGCAGCGGTACCGGGCTCAGCGGTGGGGCTGTTCCCAGCGAGGGCGCTCTGGTGCTTGGCTTGTCTCGAATGACCCAGGCAGGAGGTACCGTGAATCAGAAGAGTGATTTCCAGCTCAATTTTGATCCGATTCTTCCCCCTCCCACAGACCCCACCATGAATGTTGAAGCTGGTGTTCTCAACGAAGAAATTACCCATCTGGCTTCTTCACAGGGGCTTCATTTTGCCCCGGATCCCTCAAGCCAGGCCGCGGCCACTCTCGGTGGAAATATTGCAGAAAATGCCGGTGGTCCGCATTGCCTGCGTTTTGGGGTCACTCTTCAACACTTGCGCAATTTGAATTGGATTGATCACCAGGGAAATAAACAGATCACCGGCAGGGGGCTGCCTGTGGAAAGAGGTTTGGATCTGACAAGCCTGCTATGCGGAAGTGAAGGCACTTTGGGAGTGGTGACTTCTGCCCAGGTGAAACTGACTCCCAATCCTGAATTTACAATTACCCTTTTGGTGTTTTTTCCCGATTTAAACGACGCCACCGAAAGCGTAGTGGCCCTCTTGGGTGCCGGCCTGCAACCAGTGGCGGTGGAGATGGTGGACCAGACAATGTTGCTGGCGGTGGAGGAGGCCTTTCAATTTGGTTTCCGTACCGATGTTGAAGGCGCCATGATTGCGGAATTCACCGGCCGGGAATTCGAAGTAAAAAATGATGTTGCCAAAGCCGTTCATTTGTTCGAGGGCAAGGGTGCCAATGAAATTCGCCAGGCGGAAGATGAAAAAGATCGCTTGGAATTGTGGAAGTGTCGCAAGAAAGCTTTTGGCGCCGTCGGTCGTCTGGCGCCTCGTTATGTAACCATGGATGTGGTGGTTCCGTTAGGCTGTTTACCGGATCTGGTACGCCAAATTCAAGTAATCAAAAAACGCCATGGTGTTCAGGTGGCAACGGCCTTTCACGCAGGTGATGGAAACCTCCATCCAGGGGTTCATTACGATGACCGCAAGCCTGATCAAACCGAAGCCGCGCATCGTGCCGCCGATGAAATTATTCAAACCGCACTGGAGATGGACGGTAGCTGCACTGGTGAACACGGTGTGGGCATAGAGAAAACACACGCCATTTCCTGGCAGCTTAGCGCACCGGCTGCCCATCTGAATTTAAAAATTAAAAAGTGTTTTGACCCCAATGCACGATTTAATCCCGGTAAAATGCTTCCATCAAAGGATGCCAAATTTCCGAACCGGAAGCCTGTTCCCAGGGAAGTTGTTTTTCGATGGAAAAGTTTGTCGGTAACGGCCCCGGCCAATACCCTTTTAGCTGAGATTCAGGACGAAGCACTCAGCCATGGACTCTGTCTGGCGGTTGGGGCTCATGCAAAGGCCAGGGACAATACTCTCGGGTTTGGTTCCGCGGGAACCGTGGGTGACCTTTTAAAACATTTAGTCCCCGGTCCCAGTGTGCTGGCCCGGGGTCATGCACGTGATTACCTGCTCGAGCTTTGGGCACAAAACAGCCAGAATGTGGTTTTCCACACAGGCGCACCGGTATTCAAGAACGTCGCCGGTTATGGTCTGAGCCAGGCCTTATGTGGATCCGGAAATAATTTTGCTGAGCCCCTGGCTGCAACCTTCCAGCTCAAACCAGTCGCTGAATCAGTTCTGATTATGGAGTTCCAGTTTAATGCCACCAGTGACAACTGGTCCCAGTCTCTTCAAAATCTGGTGCAGGAATTACCCCGCGATGATGTGGCATCCCCCAGCATTATTCTGGACCTGACTCTAGGTCAGGTCTTCTTAATTGTCGCCGGCCGGCAGCATGTCTTGGGTTTGCCTGCCCTGGCCGCCAGAACGAAAAAAATCCTGCCTGAATTTAACCTGATGGACGAACAAATCCTGAAGTATCCTCAGCTACGAGATTTTCTTGTCAGTTCCGGGTTGCCTTCCTGGACCCGGTCTTCCAACCAATGGACTCTGTGGTCTCATCCTGGAAACAAGACTGCCTCTTTTCTGCCTCCCACAAATTCTCCAAGGCTGATTTGGCAGGCCATCCCTGCCGGGTGGTGGACTTGCGAGACGCCCTCTCAACCGGGTCCTCAATCAGGTGACTGGTTCGCCGATTCTTTTTTCTCGGACGGTGATTTTACTTCACCGCCACCACCAGCTCCAGGAGTGTCTCAGCCTTTGCTGGCCCGTCTGAAAAACGCATTCGATTCGTTGAATCAACAGGACTTTGCTACAAATGAAGGCACTAAAGAGGATACCCTGTGACTTCTTCATCCGAATGGCAATCCTCGCTACCTGAATTGTTGCGCCGATGCGTCGGCTGCGGGCTTTGCCTGCCCCACTGTGCAACCTGGGCTGTCACTGGCAATGAAGTGCACTCCCCAAGGGGAAGGCTCATGCTGCTGGGCGATTTGTTAGATGATCCTTCTTCAGCGACCAGGGCTGCTTATGCCGATGCCTTTGATGGTTGTCTCGGGTGCCGGGCCTGCGAGAGCGCGTGCCCGGGGGGAGTTCCTTTTGAACTTCTTGAGCATGGGCAAAACCTGACCGCTGGCATGGGGGTCCAACCGTCCAGGTGGGTTTCCACTTTGATACGTCATTTGGATTCTTTGCTGGTTTTAAATTTCCTTCGCCGGGTCGGAAAAGTCAGCCGTCAGATATTGAAAGCAATTTGGGGCCAGCACTGGCGCCGACGTTTAAACGGAGCCGGATGGAAGTTGGGAACTCTGGTCCGGCTTCTGGGCAGCCTTCCAGCGGGGCCATCGTCAGATCAGGATCTCGTGGAACAGCTGGATCAATTATGCGGTACGAAATCGAATGGTGAATTTGTCCTGCCTCAGCTCCAGCCAATACAGCAGGATTGTGTTTTTTTCGAGGGATGTGCCAACGAGGGTCTCCTGCCTGAAACCAGCCGAAGATTTAAGGAACTTCTGAAGGCCATGGGATGCACTGTTCACACGCTTGCCAGCCAGCAATGCTGTGGTGCCATTGCCGATCATAATAACCAACCAGGCAAAGCATCCCGCCAGAAACGTATCAATTTGAAGGTCCTGACAGAAGAGAGTTGCTCAGATTTTCCCGTTGTAACCGAAGCAGCCGGATGCAGCGCTCACTTGGGACAATACAATCAGGATATGCAAAACCGAACTCAAAATGCGGTGGTTTTTCTTCATGAGTTGATGAATACCGAAAGCGGTAACAAATTATTTTCAAATTTGAGGCCGA
>JAAEOA010000434.1 GCA_024223715.1 bacterium
AATTCACATGAAGCCGCTCATATGTCCACGGATTGCACCTTGACGATTGCTAAAAGCATTCTGGCCTTCAACGAAGGTTATGCCATCACGGGTTCAGACAACGGCTCGGCAAATTTGATTTGTTCCAATATTTATGGTAACCCATCAGGCAACTGGGTCGGAATATTAAGTGGCCAGCTTGGGGTTTCGGGAAACATTGAGGACGACCCCCTGTTCTGTGACAAGGACGCGGGAATTCTGACCCTGCACCACACTTCATTTTGTGCTCCGGATAACAATTCCTGCGGGTTGATGGGTGCCTTTCCCGTGGATTGTTTTGGCACCATGATTGTGGAAGCCGACGGCTCCGGAGACTATGCCACAATTCAGGCAGCTGTAAATGTGGCGCATCCTGGCGATACGATTCAGCTGGGAGCAGGGAATTTCACCGGGACCGGCAACCGGGACATTGAGATAGATGTGGATATTTCCATCGAATCACTCGACCCGGAAAACCCCGGCATAATCGACTGCCAGGGCAGTTCGGTAGACCAGCACCGAGCTTTCATGATCCTGGGCGGGACAGTCGATCTTTCTCATCTGATTATTCGCAACGGGTACACTGACCTGGGTGGAGGTGTTTCCCTTGGCGGCGGTTTGCTGGATTTGAACTACTGCCAGTTCGAAAACAATACTGCCACCATGATGGGCGGCGGGTTGCACGCCGACAACGGAGATCTGGTTCATATCAATTATTGCACCTTTGCCGAGAATTCAGCAGCCCAGGCCGGAGGTGCTGCCTACGCTGGAGACTCGACCGATGTCCGGTTTAATAAATGCACTCTTTTCCTCAATGAATCGCCGGCCGGCAGCGGTATTTTTCTATATTCCAACGCCCAGGGACGCATTAATAACTGCATCATAGCCTGGGGTAAGGGCAGCTCTGCTTGCAGTGACTATTTCAGCGCCGGTTTTATCACCGGGTGCAACGACATTTATGCCAACGAGGGTGGCGACTGGGTTGGGGTTTTGGCAGGCCAAGGCGGCATCAACAACAATAACAATATTGATCCGCTATTCTGCGACCCCATGGCCAATCCAGCCAGTTTTGAGCTGATGAACAACAGTCCAGTTGGTGAAGCCCATGTTTGTGGCGGGATGGGTGCCAAGGCAACCGACCCCAATTGGGCCGCTCCTGTTTATGGCGTCCGGGCTGATGAATCCGGGATGTTTTCAACCATCCAGTCAGCTGTGGACGCAGTTCCTTTGGGGGCGATCATTTCACTGGACGATGGGATCTATACCGGGGACGGCAACCGGGATATTGAGCTGCGGGGCAAGGCTTTGTCCATCGGTGGTCGAAATAGTGATCCAACTGCCGTGATTCTGGATGCTGAAGGTGATTTTTCCGATGAACATCGGGCGTTCAATATCCATGAAGGCGAACCCGAAACTGCCACATTGATGTATATGACAATGCGAAACGGAGTTGCCAACGCCAACCAGATTCCCCCGGAAGATTATTTTGGCGGAGCAGTTCGGGTTACCGATGGGGCAAACCTAAAAATATTGTCCTGCATTTTCGAAGACAACGTTGTTCACCAAGCGGTGCCTTTTGTATTACATGGCAAGGGTGGCGCAATTTATCATTCCAGCTTTGGTTCACTCGAGATTGAAGATTGCGTTTTCTCCAACCAGCAGGGTTCAAGCGTAATACAAAATGACTCGGGGTCATTGCAGGTTTCAAACAGTTATTTCAATGAGGAGTTTACAGGGATCCAATGTGTGGGAATGGGACAGGTGAACATAACCGAATGCGTATTTGAGGATTTTCAAAAACCGGCAGTTATTTTCTCCGATATGCTATCTCCCATTCAACTTCAGTTGTGCGAATTCCGTTCAGACAATCGCGTTTATGGTGGTGCATTTTTTTATGGTTGTGATTCAATTATGGTTGATCAATGCACTTTTGAAGAAACCGGCTCTCCCAATATTGGAATGCCTTTGCTTCTGTTTGTTGATTCCCAGGCAACAATTCAGGCTACCACATTTATCGGCAATGGAACTGAAGGACGCGGTGCGGTCAAATGCGAAAACTCAATCAGTCATTTTTCCAGTTGCGAATTCCTGACCAACAATAGTCCCTGGCCCGACGGCGCAGTTAAAATTGATGGAGGCTCGGCAGAATTCCAGCAGTGTGGCTTTTCGGATAATACCTCCCTCGATGGCGGGGGTATCCTTGCCTTTGGCGCAGTCATTTCCATGGATTTTTGCACTTTTTCGGGGAATCAGGCGCAGGAACTTGGTGGAGGTGGTTACTTTGAAGATTGCACGGTCACGATCAAGGAAACCGGGTTTTCCACTAACCAGGCCGGTGACGGCGGAGGGTTATATTCCGAACGGTGTAATTTGACCGTAGAAGACTGCACCTTCGACGCCAACAGCGACGGCCTGCGTCACCATGGCTCATCGCTGGGGGGGATTTCCATACCCGGGACTCTCTTTACCAACCATCTTTCCGGCTGGGCAGCTGAAATCGACAGCATGCTAATCAGGCCTGTGGTAATTGACCATTGCACCTTCCGTACCAGCAGCCAGGGATTAAAGTTGTTTGAGGTACCGGAATTCCGGGTAGCAAATACCCAATTCAGCGATAACCCAACCCACGGTACTTTTACTCTGAGCCATGCCACCGGTGCGGTTGATACCTGCAGTTTTGACCGTAATTCTTCTCAGTCAGAGGGTGGCGCAGTTTACATGTCGGGCTCTAACGTAAGTCTTAAGGACTGTTCATTTGCTGATAATTCATCAGATGAATCAGGTGGCGCAGTTTTTCAGGTTGAAGGTGAAGCTGTATTTACCCGCTGTAGTTTCGACCATAATCTTGCATCAAAAACCGGTGGTGGGTTTGCATGTGGTTATGGAGTCACAACAATGACCGATTGTGATTTCGACAACAATATAGGCAGTGAAGAGGGTGGTGCAATTTGGTCCGGAGTGCAGGACATGAACCTGAATTCCTGCACTATTACCGGCGGATACGGTGGATTCTATGGCGGTGGAGCATTCCATGAATGGGGCAATACCGTCTATACCCAAGGTTTGGTTGAAGACAATACTGCCGCCAATGGAGGGGGAATCTATGCCTATTTTGAAAATATTACTTTTAACGACTTGGAAATAACCGGCAACATTGCCGGTTCCGGAGGGGGCGCCAAAACCTATAACAGTCAGACAGTATTTAACAACTGCCTGGTCTCTGACAATACCGCCACTTCTTCAGGAGGCATTTCAATCGCTCAATACCCCGAACTGGACTTCTCAACTCAAATCATCGACACCCTGATTGAGGGTAATTCATCTTCAAGTGAGGGTAGTGCCATTTCGGTAACCGACAGTTCAATGATCCAGCTCCAGGGCTGTACTGTTTTTGGCAATGGAGGGGAAGGTTCCGACGGTCAGCTTTTTTATGACCAGGGCGGTGAGTTTCTTTTGCAGTCCAGTATAATTGCCTTCAGTACCGACGGTTCAGCAGTTTTTTCAGGGGATTTGCCCGGCGCCATTTCAGCTTTTGGTTGTGATATTTACGGCAACGAAAGCGGCGATTGGACTGAAGAACTGGCTGGTTGGTTTAACCAGGAATGCAATTTCAGCTCTGACCCTCTATTATGCGATTCAGCAAACGGTGATTTTCACCTTGCCGACTCTTCGCCCTGTGCAGCGGCCAACAACATTTGCCAAAACGATGTGGGAGTCTTCGGCGTAGGTTGCAGCGGTGTTAGTGGCCCTCCTCCAACAGATCTGCCTGAACACTTTGCCCTTTTGGGTAATTCACCCAATCCTTTTAATCCCAGAACCAATATTTCTTTTGAATTACCGTCAGAAAGCTCTGTCTTTCTGGAGATCTTCGACGTCACCGGCCGGCGGGTTTGCCGGTTGGTCAACGGTGAATACTTTGGAGCCGGCAGCCACCTCGTTACCTGGAACGGAAACGATGATGAAGGTCATGCTCAATCTTCTGGCATCTATTTGTATCAAATACAATCAGCCGGGCAGTCATTTAGGGGGAAAATGGCCATGATTCGTTAGTTGACCGGAAATGAAAAGAACCTACGAGGCAAACATCAAAAGAAATGGGAGTTAGAATGCGAAGGCTACTATTACAATAAAATTTCTGGTCGTTGGGGGGATCGGATCAAGCCGCAACCTTCACAATCAATCCTGACGGATCTGGAGATTACCTGACAATCCAGGCCGCCCCTAATTCCGCAAACGAGGGTGACGTTATCCAACTTGGTGATGGCGCCTTCACTGACCGGGAAACAGAGAAGTAGGCGAGAAGTCTTCCGGTGAGGGCCGAATGCAATTTGTTTAAGCAAATGGCTTTGATTATTCCAAGAAGAAGTTTGAGCAAGTTAATTCTGAGTTGGGTGATGAGGAATTGGAGACATAATACGGCGGCCGGTTTCGACTTTACGAAGGAGGAGAAGGCCGAACAAGCCCCATAAAGCGGGTTGTGCCCATAAGATTGTCGCTGGCCTAGGCATTGCAATTGCCAGTTTATGCAATACCTACAAAAAATACCCAAAGGCTGGCAACCACCACACTTGTGACAATAATTTATTCCCTCCGACGAGATTGTAGCACAACCTCCGCCCGTTCTCAGAAAAGGATGTCAAATTTTGTTAGTGAGTGTGATTGTTTCTATTGCCAATTCAACAAAATATTAATACGGACGGAACAAACGGTAGGCAGTGTGTCCAGCTTAGGTGGGCATGTTCAGGGGTAGCACGGTGACAAGGACATGCCATGCAACTGGAGAAACCGTCCTCGCCCCATCGAGAAATCGGTGGAGAAAGGTAGGCCGTATAACCGGAAACACCGGGAAATCGGTCGAAGGCGAGACGGTGGCGGCCGGGTCCGTAGTAGTGCCGAAGCGGGGTAACTCCCGTGGAGCAAAGGGACCCTGCTGTATGTGATTTCTTCGTCAACAAGTGAGGCAGAGGTGTAATGATAAAAGCACCTGTTGATCTGCAGGATCTGAGACGGAGGATATACGTCAAGGTGAAGGCTGAATAGTCTGGGTGCTTTGCACCAGGATCTCAGCTGGAAGTAGTGGAGTAGGCGCCCGGTGCCGAAAGCGAATCCAGTTTGAAAGGCCCCATAACCCTTGGCGCGAAGCGTACAGGAACGCGTAGTGCGGGAAATCCGCACGCTGCGTGTGAAGTGGCGGGAATCACGGACGACCCTACCCGGGCACGAAGGGGGAAACCCTGGAAACAGACAAGGGGAGTCCTACGGGTTACCGCGCCAGTCCTCGACCCTACCACTTCCTGGTTGGCGACTTTTTTGGCGATGGAAAATCAAATAACCAACTCAGAGGTCTCAACTGATGATCGACTAACCCCGCTACTCAAAAAGTAGCGGGGATATCCATCAACCATTGGGTTGGCGGCTATTTTTCAATCTTTCTGAGACGGTTTGCTTTCAAGGACACTCGCAGTCATATCCATTGGTGCCAGGCACATAATCGCCGTGAGCGAGATGGGCAGGCAAGGCTCTCAGGCTGATGGTACGACAGGAATACTCACCCTGGCGATTTCGGTGAGCCACTTTCACCCTATGTGGTTTTGTATCACCGCCGTGGTTGTAGCCCAGTTCACTGTACCCCAGAAGCGTCCCTTCACCGGTTTCGGAATCAATTTTCATGATGGGCGAATGATAGGGGTCGCAAATTTCACAAAACCCAACCATCGCGGTCCCGAAAAGGCGGTCGTGTTTGTCAAAGGCGATCGACATGATCATCATGGGGTTGGTTTCCCCCTCGGGAGCCGGCGGCACGTTGGTGATGTCGCAAACCCAGGTAGCAACTCCATCATCGAGACTGATAGTGAAGAGTTTATTTTCGGTGGTTGCCCACAAAGTACCCTCGGAGTCAAAGGCAAGGTCCATGACATCATGGAGGCCAGTCCCCAAGCCAATGGGCGTCACATCACCGCTATACTTGTCGATGAAACACAGCTTATCACCATAGAGGGGAGAAAAGTAATAACCGGAATTGTTCCCCTGGGGTTCGAAACCCACGGAGTAGAGATTACCGCAGTCATCAATTTCGGAACCGGAGAAATGGTTTTCCAGATCCGCGATAACAGTAAACTCCCCGGTAATCATGTTGATCTTTGTGAGTTCCCCATCAACATCGCTCGGGTCACCATCAAGCCAGTTGTTGATGATGTAAACCGACCCGTCCACATCAAAGGTGAGACCCAGCCCTGCAGTCCATCCCCTTCCACCTTCTTCAATTTCATCCAGGAATACATCGTCCAGAAACGGGACACCAACGCCGCGTCTCACGTTGATTCTTTCCAGGCTCATGCCGATTTCGCTCCAGTAGCCCGAATAGTAACCCTGGGGAACCCAGGGCCTGCACTTCTCCGCGCCAGTCTCCGCGCTCACCTCCGCCTGATCATTGAGTGGAGCCAGCGAATGCTCCTCGTTACAACCAACAAAACCAAGTACCAGGGCGAACAATCCGATCAGGATACACAATTTCTTCATGCCATTACCTCCAAAAAATGTGGCAAAATATATGGCTTTGGAAATGACAGATGCTGATTCTTGTGAATGTCCTTCAGGAGCAATTCCCCAAGCCCCCTGACAGATACTATAGCATACTATTTTAGTAGGTGTTGAAAAAAAAACATTTCCCCCAGAATCATAAGGGTCACGGATCACCCGAAGCAGACTTTCAGGGCCCAACACCGGGCTGCTGCCTGACTTCAATCCACAAATAATTCTTCCACTGAAGTTGATTGGGCGGTTAGTCACCTATTCAAACCTGAACCAGATGCCTCATTCGACCTGCTGAAGCAGCAATGTGCGCAGAGAATCATAGTTGGCCGTTACACTGAGGTCATAGGTAGTGAGATTGAACACAGCCACGCGTTGATTCGATTGGTTCAGAATCACAACATCGCGGTAATTGACCTCCCAAGGAATCCAGACCTGGTCGACCACTGTTTCCTGAAGCCATGGAATATCCCGCCCCTCACAGTTTTCATCATTCGCCGATTCCGAGCCTATCTGATTTACGCCAAGAATGTTGATGCCCGGGTTGGCCTTCATGGCATCGAATTCCTGTTGCATTTGGTCGAGGTGGCCAAACTGGCCACGGCAGTAACCTCAGGTGGAGTGCCCGAAATACCAGGCCGAGACTTTTTGCAGGTAATCACGAGGCGAGACCGCCTGATCCACCGTGGCAGAGGTCGGGTTTACATCCACAATGGCGAAGTCGGGTACTTGGTCGTCGGTATCTGGCTTGGTGGGACTATCATCGGAACAGGCTGGCAAGAGTAGTCCGGTCAGCAACAGCCACAGGATTGCGGGCGAGATACGGTGCGGTTTCATAGTGTCCTTTCGGTGCATTTGTGAATTGGAATAATAGAGGTATGGCGCCCTGGTGCATACCATTTATTCCGTCCGCTTTGAAATCAAACGACTTATTGGTATGGACAGGGAGGGATTTATTGTTTCACAATGAAGAAATCCCTGAAGTGCAAAAGCCAGGGTTGCTGATAACAGCTTCAGTTGGAATGACTTTCTGACCTCTTGCAATCAGGACAAAAAAGACCTCCTTGAAAGTATCTCGGTTTTGTGATAAAGTCTTCTTGAATCGCATCAAGGGGAATCTCGCATGCTCAAAATACTGACACTCATTTTGACATCCCTGCTTTTCGCAATACAAATTTTTGCCAACCCTATTGATTTGCCCATTATTGATGGTGCGGATGATGGTTTTGAGCTGGATGGTCGTGAATGGCAGTCGCATATTTCACCCCTGGTCGTTGGTCGACCAGGCGACGGTGAAATGCGTGAGGTTGGTCTGCGTTTTATTGCTACCTCACTTACCAACACCCAAAATGTTATTTACGCCCGTCTTCGCCTGGGTGTCAGGGGGGGGGCCGTGAGTGATAGTCTGAGCCTTACCATCTCCGGGGCTCTGGAAATCAACAGTGACCCCCTGTCCAGTGATCACCGCCCGTCTATGATTCCCAGAACCACCAACCAAGCCACCATGGTTCACCACGAAACCTGGGGCGATGGGGGAGCCAACCAGCTTTTTTATTATTCTGATGACATCAGCCCCATCATCAACGAAATAATTGAACAAACAGGCTGGGGCGATGAAAATGACGCTCTGATTCTCTGTATCAAAGACAACTCAAACTATCGCCTGGTTACCAATTACCTGAGCTTTTCCGGTCTGGTGCCAGGCCGCTGGCCAGCCACCTTACAGGTGTGTCGGAGTTTGAGCGAAACGTTCCTTGGGCATGAAATCGTGGGGCGCCCCACCGATCATTCAGCCACCATAAACTTTGCTTCCCTCATTTCTCTCGATGCCTATGTGGAATATGGTCCGGGCAATTTTTCCATGACCACAGATGTGGTTACTACCGTTGCAGGTGAACCCGTGGATATCGATTTATCTGGTTTGCCAGCCAATACTCTCTGTCAGTACCGTCTGCGCTATCGCAAGGCCGGAACTGCCGATGAATTTGATGTTGGGCTTACACGCCATTTTCAAACTCAGCGGGAACAGGGAAATGATTTTGTATTTACGATTCAGGCTGACAGTCACATTTGGGAAAGCTGGGCTGCGGCCAACCCTGAAAACGACAACCTCAAGCTTTATATACGCATGATCGATAACGCCACTGCCGATAATCCGGACTTCCATTTCAGCATGGGCGATTACAGCATGACCGAATACAGTAAGACTGCCCAGCACGCCCGGGACCGCTACCTGGTTCAGCGACCTTTTTTGGATCGTATGATTCACTCAGTGCCATTTTATTTGGTCATTGGCAATCATGAAGGTGAGCTGGGGTATTTCCACACCCAAGGCGATATAATGCCCACCTGGGCCGAACAGGCACGCCTGGATTTTGTACCCAATCCTTTCCCGAACGGTTTTTATTCCGGTTGTCCCGAAAATGCCGTCAACGGGGAAGATATGCGTGAAAGTTATTTCAGCTGGGAGTGGGGTGATGCCCTCTTTGTCGTGATCGATCCTTACTGGTACACCTTTGAACGCCCCTTCCATAATAATGACCCCGACAAGGGCGGCGGGTGGGCCTGGACTCTGGGATTAGAGCAGTACAACTGGCTTCATCAGGTAGTGAACGAAAGTGACCGTCGCTGGAAAATTATTTTTACCCATCATTTGGTTGGTGGCATCGATCATGGCAACTCGGCTTATGGTCGCGGGGGTATCGAAACGGTCAAATGGAGCGTGGCTCATAATCCAACTTTTGAATGGGGCGGGGAAAATGTAGATGGTATTAATGAATTCCAACAACGCCGTCCCGAATTTACCCATGGGCCCATTCATGACCTCCTGGTAGACGCCGGTGTCTCGGTGGTTGTCACCGGACACGATCATTTTTACGCCAGGCAACAACTTGATGACCTGGTTTACATGACCATTCCACAACCTCAGGATCGTTTGTACGAATATGGCGCCATGGAGCCTGGGGGATACACGAACGGCACTTTGTTACCCAACGCCGGGCATGTTCGTTTCCACGTTTCGGCAGAAGAACTTACCATGGATTATGTCAGGGCCTTTTTGCCGGGTGAGGGGGTCAATGGCGAAGTGGCTGATAGTCACACCCTAAGTGCAAATTTGTCATCGGTGGATGCGGTTTCATTTGTGGACAGTCATTTGAGGGTCTTTCCCAACCCAGCCAGTGGAGCCATTTCCATTCATTTGACCGGTCACGATGCTCCCGCTGGCTCGTCTCAGGGTGAGCTGAAAATTCATGATGTGGCTGGGCGTCTGGTGGCTGTTCTTCACCATGATGGTGGCGGCGCTTTTGTATGGAACCGCATGAACAGCCAAGGACAACCTGTCTCTTCGGGAGTGTACTTTGCCACCTGGAAAAATGGTGACAAACGAGTCAGTGGTCGTATGGTGATCGTTCGCTGATTCACTTGAAAATCTCTACCCTTTTCCACTTCCCGCTTTCAAACCGACGCCACAAGCCTAACCCCATCAACAGGTAACAAACCGCCGCGGTGTCCGGCTTGCCTTCACTAATCCGGTTGCCGGTCAAAATACTGGCCGCGGTGGTTAATCCCCAAAGGGGCTTGGGTGTATTAGACACCGGCAACCTTTTTGCTCAAAAAGATGAAACGGTTTAATCTGCATTTTCTTATCCCTTTCAAAAGGGGGACCAGGCTTAGTCCATGCTGTAGGAGAACCAGCTTTAGCTGAATGCCATCAGGTGGTCCAACTGGTTGTGGTGCGCGACATCTATATCAAACCATCGGTTGTGCCCAAGAGAATGTCGCTGAGTGCTTTTTAACAAAAGTTCTCAGCAATCTTCAGCCTAAAACACATAAATCTCCATTGTTTAATCAAATCTATGGCCACAAATTGAACCAGCGACATTCTTTTAGGCACAACCCAATGTTTGTTATCTATTTACGGCAACAGCTCACCAACTCAAGGCTCTAGTCGGTTATTTGCTGGTTGACCACGGGGGAACCGCCCGCAATCTTGTCCAAATCTTCATCAGATACTTCCCGAGCGGCCTTCCCTGTACATATCGTGATTTTTATGTCGTTCTTTTTGACGTCGGCCGAGTTTAGCGTAATTGGACAGTCGGCCTTTTCGACTGTTGTAATCGCGACATTCGTTCCATCGGGAAAGACAACCCCGTGTTCTTTGAGTGCCGGGATCGGCTCTTGGAGTAGGCGATTTCTGAATTCATCTTCTTCCCGAACCCTGGAGATTACCTTTGTCCATTCCTGTTTCTTGTTTTTAAATGCGCTTTCCATAATGATCTCCTTCGCGTTGTTCATTGTGCTTTATTACTGTGTTTATCGAAAGCACCCAATCATGCCTCATGATTGCAGCGCCGTCGACCTAAGGGAAATTGACGATCGATGAAAACGGGCCCACGTCTCCATCGAAGTTGAGGTTCACATTGAAGCCACTGCTCCTGACGTGGTATTGCTTCGAGCCTTTGTTGGGAAATGGTCCATTCATATCCACTTGCACGCCGGAAAAGGTGACTGTCTCGGTCACTACAAGCCAAAACTCCACCAACACTTGGTTGCCATCGCTGTTGACATGCACGGTAGCATCAGAGACTGCTGGCATCGAACCCTGCATGTCTGTAAGCGTTAGATCCCAGGTGGGGCTTTGGGGGTTGTAGGTAAGATTCCCATTTGTACCCCACCATTCTTGAGTGTAGTACACGGTGCACCGGCCATTCAGTAGCGGAGTTATCGTGATGGCCTGACCGTTGGGAAAGGAGCTCGACATACGCAATGTGTCGGAATCCCCAAGGTTCGTGGTCAAATTTGGCGAAGTACCCAGCGAGTAGGTGGTCGTTACATTGTCGCCCGTTGTTGGCTGAGAGTCGAGCGTCGTCTCGGCGGTCGTGCCGAGATCAATCGTGAATTCGAAGGTTACGCCCTCGACCATCTCGGCAAAACCGACAGAGAAAACCAGTGCCAAAATTACCATCATCTTATTTGATTTCATCGTACTCTCCTTGTTTTTGCTGTTTTGCCTTACATCACACGGATTGATTGTTGAGTACCATTTGTGGTCGACTCAAAATCCAGTGTGGGTACTTCCATCATTGTGCCCGCCGCCTAGACTTTCCAATTCCTCGTCGCTCAGTTCCGACTTAACGTGCTTTATGTCTTCCCTGGAAAAATCAAAGCCACTCTCCTTTACAAATTTCATCCGGTCCTCAGGGGAAGACTTCCCGCTGCATTCCTTTCTGAAATTTTGGTCAGTTTTAATTCTTTCTAAATATGCTTTGGCGCTTTCGATTGACATTATTTTTCCTTCTCGATTTGGGTTATTGTTAACTGGTCATGGACTATTTTCGGCAAATTGAAAACCATCTCAGGATCCAGAATAAATGAAGCGATTTCTTCCAGCAAAGAGGTACTTAAAACGGCAACCACTCGCCACCAAAAAGGCACTTGTCGGTTAGCGGTGGGCTGGCTCCTGGGCCCCAGATTTACCAGGAGATAACGACTCCTTGCCTGAGGGGATCGGTTTGGGAATCGGAGTCAGTCGGTTTCACTGGCGCATGATGACATCCAACTTGTACGTCAAACCTGAATCCACGGTGATGCCTGTTTTTGTGACCGTCTGAAAGCCTTCCTGGGTATACACGGCCTTGTAAGAACCAGTAGGCAAACCCTGTAGACGATAAGTACCGTTGTAACCTGTTACGACCATCTTTTTGCCAATAAGGTTGATGCTAGTAACTTCTACACTAACCCCGGGAATAGCAGAGCCATCTGCCCGTGAAACCGTACCAATGATTTCACCACTTTGCGGTGGTGTGTCGGAGGCACCGATCGGACCAGAATCAGTTTTTTGTTTATCCCCATTGCAGCCAACGACAAGAATCGGGATAACTAACAAAAACATTATCAGAAGAGTTTTGAAAGATTTAGTGTTCTGTACCATTCTCATCATGACCTCCACAAAATTTTTAGGCTAAACCGTGTTAGACTTACTCTGCCCTCTGAAACCGTCTTAGTCAACATCTGCATCAATTTGGGCAACCTGGTCAAAATCGATTTCTACCTGAGGTGGGTTGTCCTCCTGAATTTCTTAGTCGTTAGTTTTCTATGCAGACGGAATAAATGGTTGACTCAAGAGGGTGAATTGGGCTTTGGTCAGGGGGCCGTTGGGGTTCTGGCGGCCGGGTATACTGAGGGCGGACCCGGGATGTGGTAGAATGGGGATGTCTTTTGGGAATTTGGAGGAAACTATGCAGTTGTTTTTCCTTTCCCGAGTAGTTCTTAAAGGAAGGATGGAAGCGTGAGATATTTTTTAATTGTACTTTTTGGCCTGACACTAACTGCGGGATCCCTAGTGACTGGTTGTAAGTTGATGCCGAAACAGAATGAAGATCCCTCAGTGCTGTTTGCATTGGTCGCCGATTCAGGGTCAATTGATGGGAATAGCCTCATGTTATACGGTGTGCCAAATGTTACTTGGTTTACCGACCGACCTTATCGCAAAGCCGGCTTCACGTTGCCGGACATTTTTTTAGCGGCGTGGGATACTGGCCATCCTTTCGCTAGTGATCCTCCCAATGCGGTATTAGCGATACCGGATTCACAGGGCATCAATGAAACGGTTATCGAATTAAAAAATGCCGAGCAGAATAACGGTGCCATCATATTTCAGATCATAGTGATCGAGGGCGAGTTGCCGACGGGCGAATTTGGCCCGGCAACGCTGTTTGTCGACCAAATTTGTGACTGTCCGACACAAGGGTGCTATGATTGTTATTAGCCTTAAAGGCATATGGGTGGCGGCTAGATTTTGAATGTCAATGGGGCTATTCAAGTCACTGGAACCATCAACACTGACCTGACCTGTCGCTTCTGAATATCCGTCCATTATGCTTAAACTACTCCTGGTAGGGTCGGGGACTGGCGCGGTGATCCGTAGGACCTCCCTTGTCTATATCCTGACTCATCGCGGCATCGACACTTCAAAAATTTCTAACCGCCGCAACGGTCACCCCTACCCCAGCTACCTCTGCTGGTACGATTGTCGTTTCTGGGACCTCAGATACTCGATAATCGGTACCTACAAAGACACCCGCCCCAGTTGCCCGGGACAGGTTGCTAATTTTCAGTTTTTGCTAGGCTATGGAGTTTTGGGTATGGACAGGGATACAGTATCTCCCTTTTTTCCCAAAATAATTAAATAATCAATTGTCACTGCGAACCGGCCACACGGAATAGGCGACATAATTACTGTAGTAGTACACGTCGCCGAATTCCATGCTCACCATCCACGCGATGGTCTCATTCCACGCGTAAGTAGTACTCGACCAGTAAAAACCGGTCTCAGCATTTGTACACTGCACATTTGTAAAAGGATGACCCGTCGGCAGGGCCGGTTTAGAATTGCTTCTATCAATTAGGCTTGCCAGTTCATTTGCGTTCGGCAATCGCCAGTCTGTATAGGATGCGCCACTTCCATCACTGCCCAGGGTTAAATTATTCGCGAAGGTAATTGCATTTGCCCAATTCATTCTTACAGTGTTAAGATTTGCATCCTTCGCCCACATCAGTCCTGTCAAGTTGTCTGTTACTGTTTGGTCACCATTATCTGTAAAGCGTGGACTGGTGGCTACCCCTTTTTGAAGGTCTCCATCATCACCTGTCATCCATGATTTAGTCTGGCCGGTCTTTGCTACAGGTGCTGATTGTGCCCATACAACGGATGCTGATTACAATAACATTCCTGTTAATGCTGCAAGTATTATCAATAATCCTTTTTTCATTACACCCTCCTCTAAAAAACAATGTTTTTTGAGGATAGACATTTCAAACGCCTAGTTCTCCCCTTTTGGCCAGATTTTGAAACCATTCTACTATGAAATGATATGGGTTACGATCAGAATAATTCTGTCGACCCATTTAGAGCACGGTGGATTTGCCGGAACAAGCTGGCGACCTGGAGTACTTGGTTAAGTAGGAACGCCGACATTTGGAGAAAAGACCTTGAAGAAGATCTATGTGGGCAACCTGCCCTTCAGCGCCAGTGAAGATGATGTCAGAAACCTTTTCGGCCAGCATGGCACGGTTCACTCCGTAGCGCTGATCATGGACGGCCGTGCGCTTCGTGTGAACGAGGCACAGGACAAACCCTGTGGCGGCGGTGGCGGCGACCGTTGGTAGGTTAGCTGGTAACCGGCTGTCAGCCCTTTGGTTGAACCATGGTCCAGCCTGCATCTGGATTATGGATTTGGGAAATTGCGATCACACCCTCCCTTATTTCTCAACTACATTTGATACGTTTTGGTGTGACCAGTAAGCCATCATTTTTACGATTTCACCTTCCTTATTAAACTCAAACACATCGATAATCTGCATTTTCTTCCCTCCAGAAAATGCGATGAATGCAAACGCTGCTGAATTTCCGGAGATGCGAACTTCCCCATCCAACTTAGCGCAGATCGAATGCAGAAAAGGTCCTTTCATATAGAAATCACGGATTTTCGCGATACCCACAATCGGTGTTGATCCAAGCGGGTCAATGGCAACAGCATTATCACTGAAAAGACTAACAATCTGGTCAATATCAGCCGTATTCAATGAAGCGATATATTTTTGTACCGTTTCTACGCGCGCGGCAATTACCTTATCGTCTACGCGAGCAGATTGTAATCGATCGGAAATCGTCGCGGCGTGCAACAGGTTCACTCCACCGAATGAACAACATAGTGTCACTAAAATCCCGATGATTGATTTATGAAAACCGGCTCGATTAATCTGCATAGCTTAACCCCCTATATGGAATTGAAAATGATGCCTAGATCTATCTATTATAACAGACCTGAATAATGCGGGAGTCGTTCCAAAAAACTTTCCCGCACGCTCTGCTTCAATTGGATAATCGTTTATTCTGAATACCTCTCCCGTATGTTAGTATCCTGGCAAAGTGAAGGGAACAAGATTATGACAATTGCACATTTCCTGGTAGTGAACAGCGGTGACAACGGTCCTGATGGTTTCGACGCAGACTTTCTCGAAGACGAGTGCAAGGCACTGGGAGAGCTCCCCGGTGTCGAGCGTATTGACCGTTATGATGCCGCCAATTTTGATGACCCTGGGGCCGACGGTGGTCGTGGCCCCATACTGACCATACAAACCTGTTTTAGTGACGTCGCCAGCCTCGGGCTGGGTTTGGCCTCGGTTACATTCACCCGTCTGGTCGATCTAATCCGCAGCCAGGATTCCGTTACCGTCAGTCACGATGCCCTGGAGATGATGTTCTTCCCGGTCGGGGATGAAGATGAACCCGGGGAATGGCTGGCCCCTTTATCCTATGTGGTCCGTTACCATCACCCCACGGATGACCTGGAGGCCTTTGTCGATTTTTATATCACCCACCACCCGCAGATCGAACGTCGTTTTCCCGAGATCAGGAGTATCATGTGTTATGTGCCTGTCAAATGGGAGGATCCCACGGACATCAAGCAGGAAAACTATATGCTGGGTAACGAGGTGGTCTTCGATTCTGCCGAGGCACTGGCCGTGGCATTGGCCGCTCCAGTAAATGTGGACATGAAAGCGGACATGGCCAATTTTCCTTCCTTTGGTCACATTACCCACTTCGCCATGAATCGGCGGCGAACCGGGCATCTCTAGGCGCACCTCGGCTGCACTGCCGCACGGTAGTCTCGATAGCCCGAATAATTAAATAATCAATTGCCTCCACGAACCGGCCACACGAAGCAGTCGTTGTCCATACTGATTTCCCAAACTTAAATTATTTGCATTTTCAATGGCCTCATCCCAGGTCACTGTTACTGCCCAAATTGTGGCATTTTTTGTCCACATCAGCCCTATCAGATTATCTGTCACTGTTCCATCTCCATTATCTGTAAAGCGTGGACTAGTGGCTACGCCTTTCTCAATGATCCCCTTCTTGCTCGGCTGTACCTGCTATATCAACGCGTAAGCCACCGAACAATTCAGTGTTTTCAATTCTGAATTCCAGCGTATTCAATCCGGCGACAAAGCCGCTATTGATCACAAAACTGTGGAGTGACGAGAAGTTGCCTAGGGCGCTGCCAACCAGATCAGCAACAGATGTCTTTATGCCATTCAACCAAATCGAGCCATTATTATCTGCTGCCCACTTGCCGGTCAAAACTGTTGTGGTGTGATTAAATCCGGCTAAATCGAATGTCGTGACGAATGTTAAAGATTTGCCGGAATTTGAACTGACATCAAGGATTGATTCTTGTCGATCCCAAATCCAACGAGAATTAGGGCCGTTAGGTGCATAAGTGCCAAGCGGATCAATTGCGATGGCATTTGCGCCTGTGCCTTTAATTTTATAATGGGTGTCTGCTTCGCCGTCGGCCAGCAAACCATGGGCGTCATTCAAGCCGGTGCCATATACGTTGATGGAGGCAGCTTGCGGCGGTGTATTGGAGGCACCGATCGGACCAGAATCAGTTTTTTGCTTATCCCCATTGCAGCCAACGACAAGAATCGGGATAACTAACAAAAACATTATCAGAAGAGTTTTGAAAGATTTAGTGTTCTGTACCATTCTCATCCTGACCTCCACAAAATTTTTAGGCTAAACCGTGTTAGACTTACTCTGCCTTCTGAAACCGTATTGGTCAATATCTGTATCAATTTGGGAATCCCGCTGGCAAATGCCACATACGATGTTTGACATTTCAAAAAAAACATTATCTCCCCAATTGGTTCCCAATTCATTCTTGCTGCGAAAACCCCTCAACCATCAAAATCTCCGTCCATTCTGCCATTATCGCCGAAGGCAGGATCGTCTAAAGGGTTCTGAGCCATCCCGAGCCTCATAGGCCAAGCTGTCCGAAATTGCCTGAACGAACCGGCCAAATGTAGTAGTCGTTCGACTTATTGTTGCTGCTCACGACGCCGGTGAGCATGTAGACGAACCACGCGTAGCTCTTATTGAATGTGAGGGTAGTAGCCGACCAGTAATAGGACGACTGCACATTGGTAAACGGGTCACCCGCAGTCAACTGACCTGTTCCTACTGTGTTCGATACTGCAGGATTGTAATATTGTCTGGCGCTTAAGCTTTCCAACTCATTTGTGTTAGGTAAACGCCAGTCGCCAGCAGATGAACCGTCAGTAAGATTTACTCCGTCATCTGCTAAACTATTGCAGTCGCTTAAAGCTGTGGTCCAATTCTTTGTTCCGAAACGATTGGCATCCTTCAACCAGACCAAACCCGTTAGGTTGTCAGTCACCGTACCATTCGAGTTGTCAGTAAACCTTGGGTCTGGATAGGATACTCCTGCCTGGTGGTCGCCGTCCTGACCAGTATCAGTGCAGTCTATAACAATTCCTGATGCATCATAGCATGTTGTCTGGCCTGTCTTTGCCACTGGTGCTGATTGGGCACATACTATTGATGCTGATAATAATAACATTCCTGTTAGTATCGCCAGACCTGCAAGTAATCTTTTCTTCATTACCCTCTCCTCTTGAAAAAACTCCAAAGACATAGGCCCCATCTTTTCACAGACCGCTATATTACCTGCCGCTTGGCAAGGTCGGCGAAAAGGCCTGGTTGATTGATCAGTTCTTCATAGGTCCCGGTTTGCTCGATGCCCCCGTTTACCAGAACGAAGATCCGGTCGGCGTTGATAATGGTGCTCAACCTGTGGGCAATGACAATTCGTGTAGCCTTGAGCCCTTCAAGGCTCTTGCTGACAATTGCCTGTGTCCTGTTGTCCAGCGCGCTGGTGGCTTCATCGAAGAACAAGATCCTGGGCCTGTGGACAACAGCCCTGGCGATCAGTATACGCTGCTGCTGTCCGCCGGAGAGTCCGCCGCCACCTTCGGAGACCATGGTGTGTATGCCCATGGGCATCGCCTCAATGTCCTCGGCAAGCCCGCACATGCGGGCGGCTTCCCAGGCATCATCTATTGTTTTAAGTGAGGCGCCGATGATGTTGTCCAGGATCGAACCTGGCCTCAGCGTTGAGTTCTGAAGAACCACACCAATCTGGCTTCTTACGGCCTGGATATCGAACCCGGCAATGTCCTGGTCGTCGTAATAAATAGAACCGGCATCAGGTGACTCGAACCCGAGGAGGAGGCGGAACAGGGTCGATTTCCCGGAACCGGACGGACCCACAATGGCTACGAATTCGCCGGGCTTGGTGCTGAAAGAAAGGCCTTTGAGAATCATCGGGCCATCTTCGTTATAACGAAAGGAGATATGGCTGGCCTCAACATGGCCGCCAAGTTCGCCCGGTTGAGCCATGCTGGGGTTTACTTCGGGCAGCGCACTCAGGATCGGCTTCAGTCGCTCAGCGACGGGAATGGCCATCAGCACCGGGAAGAGCGATGTGATCATGGTAATGCCGCCAATGAGAACGTTCATGAAAGCGGTTGTGAATGATAGAAAACTTCCCGTGGTCAGGTCTTGCATGCCGGTACCGCCGGAAAAAGCAACGTACCCGTAAATCGCCATGGAGGAGAGAATGGGCACTACTCCGGTAAACACCGAGAACCCGGCGGAAACTTTGCGTGACTTGTAGGACAGCCGTTTCTGGTCGGCGAACATTCCCGCCCAGGACGAAAGGGCCCGGCTCTCTGCCCCGCTGACACGAAGCTTGGCGATCCCTGAAATAAACTGCAAAACCATACCCTGAATTTTTCCCTGAAGATCAAAATAGGGTCGTTGATAGCGAAACTGAACAAAGGCACTGGCGGCACTGGCGACGGTACTGATCAGAATGATAACAGTGGCTAGAATTGCCAACCTCCAGCTGTAGTAAAACAGCAGGGCAACACTGAAAAGGGAAAAGAGGCTACCAAGGACCGTCGAAACAACGGCACCCGAAGCCGTCCGTCGAATTATGCTGACTCCCATGGCTCGCATGGCGAGGTCACCGGATGTGTATTTTCGAAAGAAGCTAAGGGGCAAGTTCATGAGACGATCCCAGATTGCTGCCTCAAGCAGCCAATCCACCTTCCCTTCGATCCGCAGGATGGACAGTCCCCGGACGACATGGAAGAAGGCCATGGCAGTCGCGCTCACAGCAAGGGCGATGGCCAGGGTCAGAAGTTGGCTCAGGTCGGCATCTGGAATGACGTAATCGAACAGGATCCCGGTCACAATCGGCGGAACCAGCCCGAGCAGCCCGGCAGCGATCCCCATGAGAACGATCCTGAGAATATCGCTTCGGCAACTGGATATCCAGAACTGGAGGACCTCTTTGCCGGAAAGGGCACGATCAGGAAGTGTGCGATAGAAGACATAGGCAGAGGGATTCAACGATGCGGCAAGTGCCGAGGTCACTGGTTCGCGGGTGTCCTCGACAGGATCCCACAGTTCATATCTCCCCTGCTTCGTTGGCTGGATCGCCACTGGCCGGTTGCCTTCTTTGAGAAAAGCCAGCAAAGGCCCGGCATCCTTGCGCCACCAGTTGTCCTTGAGAAGGACCTTGCGGGTGCGCATTCTCGATGCCTTGGCAATGTTGGCAAGAGGGTCCTTCTGCTTCACTCCACGTTTGGTGGCGGGATGAGGCCGGATCACTATGTCTGCTGCTCTGCCCACCATTTGGCAGGCAGCGAGGAGGGAATCGTCCGTCGGTTCCTCATAGCTTACCGTTTTGTCGCCGGTGGCCGAAGCAAGTTGAGTGTACACACTCTCAAGAGCGGCCCTGTTGACTTCCGCTGTGGCTTTCATGCGTTTCTGATCGTGCTGTTCAGATTGTCGGCGGTCCGGACCAATGCACTCCAGAACCTGCTGACCAAACGCATCCAGACCAATCAGGCTTGTGTCTTCGGCCAGGAACGCTGCCGTGTCGACACTCCGTACCGTCATCTTGCCTGCCGACTCCAGCCATGTTCGGTCGCACAAAGGGAAGAAACGGTCCTGCTGGATCTGGGGAAAATCCTCTCGCCCAAACAGTCGCAGAACACCTTCGGAAAAAATGATCCAGAGGATTCCGCTGTGGGGGCTCACCGACTGTCCATCGTCCAGTTCCATTTCTTCCCCCGGCGTAGGCTCAATACCTCCACCCAAAGGAAGAGGACCACGATGGATACCCGACAGGAGCCCTTTGGTCCATTTCTCGATGCAGGTGGCAATAGTATTTGAGTGGGCAGGATCACGGGCCAGTTCCGGAAGCCTTGATCGCGGAACGGTCTTAAGTGAGGTTCCCATTACGGCCACCGCCAGCAGGCCGAAGGCGGCCTTGCTGTGATCCAACCCAAGAAGTATCTCCCCGGCTTCGGCGCGAAACAGGTGCATGCGCGGACCAGCGGGCTGGCCGTTTTCCAGGTCCACAGAAAAGACATCCACCTTCCCGCTTTGCACGAACCACACGCTAGCGGTATCGTTCAACAGGAACGGCTCATTGCCGCTTACCTTCTGCTGGACTCCCTCTTCTTCGAATGGGTTGGTTATGTTTGTCATTGTTCCTTGATCAGGTTGTAGTATGTACCGCCGGCTTCTATCAGTTCCTCATGGGTCCCTCTCTGGGCGACCTTCCCCTGGTCCAGTACGATGATCTCGTCACAGTCACGAATCGTGCTGAGACGATGCGCCACAATCACGCAGGTACACCCGCGACGCCTGAGGCTATCGTCAATCAATTGCTCGGTGAGCGGATCCAGGGCGCTGGTTGCTTCGTCCAGGACCAGGATTGCGGGGTTGCTTGCCAGGACCCGGGTGATCTCCAGTCGCTGGCGCTGTCCGCCGCTGAAGTTGAGGCCACCCTCTTCCATCTTGCTTTCGTATCCACCCGCACGTGCAGCAATGTCCTCATGGATGCAGGCATCTTTGGCTGCTTCGACAATGTCTTCCAACGGAACGCTGGTATCCCACAGCTCAAGATTGTCCCGGATCGTACCCGAGAACATCAGGATATCCTGATCCACTAAACCAAGTGATTTGGTGACGACACGACGGGGAATTTTGCTTCGGCTTTGTCCGTCCAGTAAAATCTGGCCAGACCACGGTTCCAGGAGGCCGCAGATGAGCTTGGAGATCGTTGACTTTCCGCTCCCCGAAGCTCCCACAAGGGCGACGCGACTTCCTGGCTTCAAGCTGAGGCTGAAATCCTCTATGAGTGCGGGGGCCAATGGACTGTAGCCAAAAGAAACATTCTTCAATTCCAGGCCACCAGACAACCTGGCTGGGGTATCGGCGACGGCTTCGGCTTGTTCTGACAGCACCAGCTCCGGGTCCACCTGATAGTTCAGTACGTCATCGAGCCGATTCATGTCCCCCTCAGCCTCCTGAAGTTCGCTTCCCAGCATGACGAGCTGGTTGATCGGCATGCTGAAGCTGAGCATGAGGCCCTGGAACGCCATGAGTTCACCGATCGTCAGGTGGCCATGCATTACCTGCAGCCCTCCGAGCCCGAGCATGATAGTGGTATTGATACCCATAAGAAATTGCGGGACAACATTCAGCAGTTGGGTGTAGAGACCCAGTTCCTGTTCGGCATTAAGGGTCTTGGCCTGATATCCGGCCCATCGTGAAAAAAAATCGGGTTCCCCGCCGCTTGCTTTGAGAGTCTCTATCATTTGCAGGCCATTCATCGATGTGCCTACCAGCTTGGCCTGAAACTGAAGCATCCTCTTGTTCAGGTCTTTCCGTTTCCTGGAAACGAATCTCAACGCCACGAGGTTGAGCAGTGAGATGATCACTCCTGCAAACATCAGGACCACATCATACTGAAACATTAACACGGCATAAAATACGACCATGAAACAGTTCAGGATATTTGCAGCCAGCTGTCCCGAAAGCAACTGGGCCACTTTATCATTGAGCAGGACACGTGAAGCAATATCCCCGCTATAGCGCTGCGAAAAGAATTCCATGGGCAGACGCATTACATGTGAGAAGAACCGACCCGAGGAGCTCAAAGCGAGCTTGATCTCCAATCGTGCAAGGCAGTACTGCTGGAGCCCGATCAGCGCACCATACAGCACAGCCGTGATCCCCATCCCCAAAAGTAGAGGTCTGACCCAATAACTCATGCCTGCCACAAGGAATTCGTCGACAAAGATCTTGGTAAACGTTGGAATTACGAGACCGGGAATAACCAGCGCCAACCCCGCAATAACGGCATAGGTCAATGGGGTAGTGGTCCCTCGCGCGCGCCGCTGAAGGGAGCGCATGAGCTTGGGTTTCTCTCCACCTTTCTCAAAATCCGGTCCCGGCTCAAACGTCAGAACAACCCCGGTAAAAGACTCATCGAACTCCTGGCTGGTTACGGATATTGGGCCACACGCCGGGTTGTTCAGGTACCAGCGATTCTTATTGAAGCCCTCGACTACCACAAAATGATTGAAGTTCCAGAAGACGATTACAGGAAGAGCCAGGGACTTGAGATCGGCAGACTCATGTTTGTACCCGTTGGCTTTTAGACCATATTTTCTGGCTACCTTGAGCATGTTGCCGGCCTTACTGCCATCGCGGGATACTCCACACTCGATCCGGAGCTTTTCAAGGGGCACGTAGCAGCCATGATAGGCCAGGATCATGGCCAGTGAAGCAGCTCCGCATTCGGTCGCTTCCATCTGCAGGACGGTCGGCGTATGCACGCGCCGCCGACGCGGTGTTTGGGTTTTCTTCGTGAGTTCGAATAAAGTGTTTGGGGTCATGACAAACCGAAGAACTTTTTCAGGAATGGGACCACCAGAGTGATCGGGGGCTGCTCGCTTACAACTATCGATGCCGAGCAAAGCGTGCCACTTGATATCTTCAGCATGGGTCCCCGGCCAGAGGACCACATATACCCGCTTGGGGTCTTCGAATCCAATGTGAGGTCCGCATTGACCTGGACTGGGACACCATTGGCCGCCAACTGTTCCACCAACGAAGGGTTATCCAGAAGCTTCGACATTTCCCGTTCAGTGACGGGGAACTCGCTGACATAGTTCACTTTACCTATGATATAACCGAATTTCTCACGATTCACGGTCGATGGCGTTAGCTCTACCTTCATTCCCGGATCGACCTTTTCTCCTACTGTGTCAGAAATAAAGATCATAACTTCCATCGCCTTGTCTGTTTGCTCCAGACTGACCAGGGGAGTGCCTATATCAACGACGGTTCCGTTGTTAGCCATTACTTCAAGAACACGTCCGGTGTAAGGGCTGATCACCTGAGACATGGTTTTCAGGCGTAATTCCTGTACTTTTATCTCTGTGTTCAATTCGTTTACAGCTTGTGAGCTCTGAAACCTGAGTTGCTCGAGATCATGGTAGGCTTCGGATTCAAGGACGGAAATATTCGCGAGCTTCTCCTGGAATCCCAGAAGAGTGGATTCGGAATTAACCAGATCCTTTTTCGCCTTGATGAGTTCGAGATCACTAACGGTCCGATCCTTGTAAAGAGCAGTTACCGCTTCGAGATTCTCCCGTATCTTTTGAACCAGATCATTCTGCTGCTTGATGAGCACGTCGAGGTCTTTGCGTTGAAGGTCGAAGGACGAAGCCTTGTTTTTGCGCAGCGTTTCACAATGGTCGACGGTTTCATTGTGTTCGTTCTGCAATTGGTCAAGCCGGACCCTGTCCACCTCGATCTGGGTTGAAAGCTCAACCTGAGAAATCGTCGCGATAACCTGACCCGCCTTAATCACACTTCCCACTTTGGTGTTCCCGGCAATCGTCACCGGTCCCTGGCCCTGAGTGGGGATATCGATCACCCCTCCGGTCCGCAATATTACCGCCGGTCCCATGACCATTGTCGGGATGCGACCGAAAATCCCCCAAATAACAATTGTGACAACGATTGCGCACAGGGCGAGCAAGGCCAGCCACTCCCGCGCAGTGGTCACCTTGATCAGCTCATCAAGCTGTTCTGGAGACGACAGCTTTTTTAGAGCCTTTTTCCGAAACATCGTTTCTGACATGCACAACCTTCAATGGAAATCGTTCCGTCTGACAATGCCCGGCACATATTTGCCGAACACACCTCGTTATCCGAAAAATATAAGAAAGCCACTAGTTAGTCACGTTAAACTGGAAACCGTCGTTTGGATTTCCGCTCAAGGTTACCGCAGCAGTGCTCACTTCGGCAAGGTCCTGTTCAAAAAAGATCCCTGTTGATAACATTTCATTAGAAATCAGATCTCCCTCTTGCATATTTTGCCCCAGGCCCCAAAAAAGTTTTGCCTGCGGAATAAAAACAGTTTTCTGGCTAGCATTAATAACACTACTCAAGGCAACCTTTCCCTCATCCAGCAATTGAATAGAAACACCGGACATGGTCGTTCCGTTGGAAATCTCAATGCTGGTTGGTAGCGAAGAAACGCCCGTCTCAGTCAAGGTAATTCCAGAACTGCCTTCAACAACTGAGTATGATTTACCTGATATTGCACTTAGAGTAGCCGTTTGCTCACTTCCTGTTGTTGCCTGAATTGAAAAGCTGGGTGACCAGGTAAAGCTTGCTTCCATTCCACTGCCAACTGATGAAAGGTCGCACCAAACAGATACTCCTACGGATGGATCAATTGGGGTCACATTGTTGGTCATAAAAACATATACCTGATTGTTTGCCGAATTCGATGATTCATTTTTAAAGGTAATACTCACGCCCTCAACTGAACCACCGGTCGGACCGGAATCGGTTTTATGTTTATCCCCATTGCAGCCAACCACAAGAATCGGGAAAACTAACAAAAACAAAATCAGAAGAGTTTTGAAAGATTTAGTGTTTCTTGCCTTTTTCATTATGACCTCCGCAAAATTTGTGGCCTAGCATTGTTGAGCTTAACCGGTCCTCTGAAATCGTCTTAATCAGTGTCGGTATCAATTTGGGCTACCCACTGGCCGATCCCGCATACGTCGTAGGACATTCTAAAAAAACCATTCTCTCCCCAATTGGTCCCCCAGTTGTTCTTGGCAATCCAGGCGCCGTCGGAATCATCCCAGCCAATTAGCAAAACAAAGTGGTCGGTCTGTTTTTCGCCCTCGCATTGGTAAACGTCACCCTGGTAATTACTAAAATCCGAATGCACGTGAAACCACGCCGTAACCGGACCTTTCATCAGCGCGAGTTTGATTAATTCATTGTTGGCTTCAGTTTTGTCCACCCAGGACCAACCGGGGATTTTGACGACATCTGACTCCCAGTCGTCGCAACGACCGCAGGAATCCAATTCACCTATGTAGGGAAAACAATCCTCCGACGGTACACCGGTATCTCGAATGAAATCCAATGCATCACCCATGTTTCCGCCGCGAGTGCAATCACCGTCATGAGAGCAGGAGACCAGGGTTTGTTCGGAAAGGTCGATTTCCGGATTGGTAATGCCGTTTTTGATTGCATACCAGGACTCAGTCATGCCCACAGCCGCAAACGCCCAACAGCTGGCACAGGAGCTCTCGCTCTTGGGTGGAGTTACAAAATTCCCACCGTTGTCGCGCCAGTCAAGTGAGCTGGGCAGCTCCGGGTTGGCCCCTGCATTTTTCTCTGAAAGGGATTCCCCCTTGCAGGCTCCAATCAGGAAAACCAAAACAAGGGGGATCATGAATTTGGAAAAGGATGGCATGATGTCAATTATGGCGAACTGGCCATACTATGGCATTGTTGGTCTTGGCCCCAGCCTTGCGGAGTCCGTTGGTTGATTCAACGGCCCAGGCGCTATTGGGATCTGTCGAGCTCACGGTACTGGTCCAGAACACGTTGGCCACCACACCAGTAAAACCGTGTACGTTTTCGCAGGTGCCGGTTTCACATCGAATAGCCTGGTCACCATTAAAAAACGTATTTAACTCTTCTTTGGTTGGTAAACGCCATTCGCCCTCCAGCGATCCGTCGGTAAGATAAGAAGGGTTTCCGTCTCTTACCTGTGAGGCACGGTCATTGGCGTTCACACCACTCGCTGTTGTTGTCCAGAATGGGTGTAGGCCACCCCAGAGGGCATCCTTGAGCCACACCAGACCGGTCGTCATATCTTTTATCGTACCATCTCCCTGATCACACCATCGGGTTCCGTCCAACGTGCCATTGCAATTCCTGGCACCTCCGATCGGTCCTTTTTCATTTTCGCCCCCATCGCTGCCGTTTCCGACCACAGGAATCAGCATTAACAACAAAGATACAATCAGAAGGGTGGTTATGGATTTTGTATTCATTCTGGTTTTCATTGTGACCTCCTTTAGGAAAAACAGGCAAGTTTTGCGCGACTTAACCCGGCAAGAAATTTATCAGAAGTAGAGAAATCCGACGACATCTCCAAATCGCTTTCGAAACGCCGTGGATTCAGTCCAGATCTCGAGCTCCAGATCGCCAGTGCGGAATTCTCTGCACAGTTCGCTTTCCTGGAGACCTTCCACGACAACGCCCCAATGTGGGGTGGGTTTGAACCAGGATTGGAAACGTTTTTTAAGCAGGGCAACTGGGTCATCTTCATCGAGGTATTCTCCCACCTTTGCCGCGTTCGCCATTGAACTGAGAGTGAGCGGGCGCCGTGGTGTGATCAGGACGAGCACGGATCTCAAATATTCCACCGTGTTCTTCTGAGAGAAAAAGTACTGAATGACTGGGATGTCCTGCAAGAACGGAACGCCGTCCCGGAAGGTCTCGTTCTCTTTCTCGCTCAGCCCACTGAGAATCAGTGTCTCTCCGAAGGCCATGACCACGGTACCGCTGACGTTAACCTTGGATGTTTGCAGAATATAATCGTATTGAATGGCGGTGTTTGGTATTTCGAGAAAAGTTCGTGTGATTTCTACGTCGATTTTCACCAATCCGTCTTCCCGAAGAGTGGGGGTGATGCTGAGATCCACTCCGATATCCTCTTGGACCTGGACAGGCATACCGCCGCTTATGTTTCCCGGGTTATTGGAGGTCGACGCTGCCTGAACATTGGATCCGGCGAAGAACCGCGATTTTTGACCGTTCATCGCCGCAAGCGTTGGTCGGGCCAGCACTTCGTTATGAAAAAATGCCGAGTTGAAGATGTTGAGAGAGTAATCCAGCTGTGGGATAGAAATAGCATGGGTCAAGCTGCGGCTAAAGGAGTCGGTGGTGGTGGCCGGGGTGTTCCCCGAAGACACTGATTGGTTCTGGTCGGTTATGTTAAGATTTGACTGGTACTGGATTTTCAAGCCGTTCAGCAGGTTGACACCCTTGCGGGTTGTGGTGTTTTCGGTGCTTTCGATGATCGCAACATCGACAATCACCATCTCTCCTTCGAGGTCTTTGGCAAATGTCTGACTTGAAGGAGCCTTCGGCTCGGGAGAAGAAACCATTGAATCGACGTCCGCTGAGGCCAGGACCAAAGCCGAATCATCCCTGTAATCGTAGAACGTGCCCCAGTCCTGAACCCGGCGGTCCATATTATCCGAGCTTGATTTCTCAGAGCTCTGTGTCTGGTAGATTGCCAGTTCTGCCCGGGCACCAGCCTGATCGCCCAATGCAGCCATGATCATCGGCGCAGCGCTCATGGTACGCTTGGAATTGGGTTCGATTCTCCTCAGTTGCTCGAAACTAGCGGCAGCTGTTTGGGGATCGTAGGCATAGTAAGAAACGTAGAGCATATAGTACAGCAGGTCTGGGTCGTCTGGACGAAACATCAGTGCCTGGGCAAAAGTTTCCTGTGCGGCCGCGTAGTCATGGTTGTCCGTGTGCAATAGGCCAAGCTGATAAATTGCCCGCCAATTGGAGGGGTCGAATTGAATCGCCAGTCGGTAGGCCTCTGCAGCAAGGTCGCTCTTTGAGGACTCGCCCTGTGCGGCCAGAATATGGTAGGCAACGCCGTTGAGTAACTGGAGGTGGGAATCAGACGGATCGTACATCAGCGCTTGATTAAAAAACTGGCTGGCTTCGATGAGGTTGCCGTCCATCAATTCCAGGATACCGTCCTGTGCCAGCTTGCGAGGCAAGCTGTTGACCTGTTCGGGTGGAATTTCAACAACAAGGCCCTGGAGTCCCGTGTAGGGCGGGAATTCGGGGGGCTGAAAAGAATCCTGACCCTGTCGATGGGGTACACCGGTGCTACAACCAGCAAGTGCGATGATCACCGTGGTGAGAATCGACAGTCTTTTTAAAGTTTTCATCAAGATTGTTTAATCCTTAGTCTTGGCCAATCGTGTGGTCAATGGCCAACGAGACGTCTTTGTTGTGATCCAACCAGCGAATAAATCTCAATTAACCCAATGAATAATCATCATGCCATATCTGGCCAGCGAAGCCAGTAATATTTTTAATCTTACAATCGATTCGCCCGGGAATCACAAATCTTGTTTTACCTGGGAATTGTTGGCCTGTTCGTTGGAAAAACGATTTGTTGGCCATGACCGATCCTTCCTAAAGGTTCAGGTTCTTATTCTGGACTTATCAGTTCCACTGGACAATGTCTGCTGGGTGCAGAATCGCAAATTTTGTTGACTAGATATTCGGAAAATGTAGAATCTTGTCTCAAGTTAGAGACATGCGACATGATGGTTGGTTATTCAAAATATTTGAGTTAAACCAAATGGCGGGATAAAAAACAGGGAGCATAATTTTGGTCAACTTCAAGAAAAGTGATTTCTTCGTGATTTTCGTATTCGTTGTCCCTGCTTTCATCCTGATGGGTTGTGGTGACGATAACGATTCTATCACTGACCCTGATTCTTCTGATTTCACTCTTACCAGTGTTGCCGTTGCTAACGGAGAGCTTCTTGAAGAATATAAATGTGAAGAAAAAGTTGATGGCATCGAAGATTCCATTCCTCTCTCCTGGACAAATGTTCCCTCAGAAGCAGGGTCTTTAGCTATCATAATGCACCATTTTCCAGATCCCAATGATACCGCTCAGGTCAATTCCTACCTCTTGCTTTGGGGCATTGATCCGACGGTTACGGAAATTCCTCATGGTGGAGCGGACGATGGAAATTGGTACATGGGATCGGACAAAGATGGTGGGGCGGTCTCATATACCTCCCCTTGCTCTCCCAGTGCCGGAATCCACGAGTATACCATAACGATTTACGCATTGTCGGAAACACCCCCGGGTCTTCCTGATTCCAGTACGGTGGAGGTGACCTATAGTGTCCTAAAATCCGCCATTGAAACCGTCACTACAATTGATACTGCCGTTCTTACCTTTAACGATGTAAACGAGTAGGCTTTCTTCAGGGAATTTTCCAATATTAGGTAATTGGGCCTCAGGATGGGAAAGAAAGATTTAGGCATCTATTTGAGGGTGGGTAGAATTGGCAAGATTGACTCTGATGGTGGACAACCCCAATGAAGTTTTGTTGTGATCACTGGAATTTCTGCGACCAATAATAGCCGCCTTAATCTTTGAGTTGTGCCCAGGAAAATGTCGCTCTATTCTTTTCTTAGATTAAACCAGAAGACCTTTGATATTTCCTAGCGAGCGTAGGCCAGGTCATGCGAATTGTTTTTAGGCAAAGATCGTGTCACCACCTTTCGGTCATAATATTCGGACCAACGATCAGCTAACTCTATGTGATCACGAAATATCCGCTCCCTGAAAACCTCTTCAACGGTCAATCGATGGTTGTACATTCCTCGAACCATCGCTGGTGTCGGCCCACGTGGATTCTTCTCACGCCTGCATTTGATATAGTTCCGCCAAACCAGAAATATGGCAAGGCGCTCTGCACTCGACTGTCGCCTTTTGGACCAGGCAATAGTCTCTCGCTTATGATTGGAGCTGCTGGTGGGATACAGACTTAGAATATTCCCGGGATTTTAGCCACTTATCTTCCTTTTTCCAACATTTCAAAAAGGCTATTTATGGGTACCCGGGGACGAATTGCCCGATTCAGCGTTGTCGTGTCGAAACAATCATTAATGGAATTCCGTAAAAGATTGTTTACCATCACCTGCAGGTTTATCCCATATGGCAAAAGGAGACACTAAATGTACAAGTGGGGAACACTGGTCTTGACCGCCGCAATTTGCTTCGGGTTAGTCAGTCAGGCCCTGGCTTCGGGACCGAGCCCCATCTGGCAATTCTCAACTGAGGCACAAATTTGGTCATCGCCAACCGAAAGCCACGGTACGATCTTTTTGGGCAGTGACGACGGGTGCCTTTATGCCCTGGAGGCCACTGGGGGCAAAAAAATCTGGAAGTTCAAAACAGCGGGTCGCGTACGCAGCAAACCGTTTGTCATGGCAGAATCGGTTTTTTTCAGCAGCGACGACGGGTTTCTGTATTGCCTGAATCGCTCCGACGGTTCCCTGCGGTGGCGCTTTGATCTGGAGTGCGGGGATATCCCACGAAACCTGCCCTCTCTCAGTCCTCCCTATCATTACGATTATCTGCAGTCGTCGCCCTTGGTAACCGGCGACACTGTTTTCATCGGCAGCGCCAGCAGCTATGTCTATGCTGTCGATGTCGACAGTGGAAAAGAAAAATGGCGGTTCCAAACCGGTGGCTTGGTGCGTTCATCACCCCGCCTGAATGGTGATGCGATTGTCATTGGCAGTTGGGATCATCACGTGTACTGCCTCGACGGTGAGACCGGGGGCGAAGTGTGGAGAACCGACACTGGTGGCATCGTGCAGGCAACTCCAGTGGTTGCTGGGGGACGGGTATATGTCGGTAGCCGCAACCCGGTCATGGTTGCCCTGGACGCGTCCAATGGTGAACAGATTTGGCGCCACGTTTATCAGGACGGATCCTGGGTGGAATCCAGCGCAGTTGTGCGGGATGGAATGGTTTATGTCGGTAGTTCCGATGCGTTGATGTTGACCGGATTTGATGCCGAGACGGGCGACCTCAAACAAACCTGTAAAACCGGCGGCTGGTCGTGGTGTACTCCTGCGGTTACGGATCAAACGTTGTTCATCGGCGGCATCAGCGCCGAGCCTTACTATATGCCGGGTGTTACCCTGAAGCGAGGCCTGTGGGCTTTCGATCGACAAACCGGGCAGGTGCGCTGGCATCTTCCCACCGAAAGAATCGAGGGCTACGTCACAGGGGGAGTCATGGCAACTCCAGTGGTCTCAGAAGGTGTTGCATATTTTGGAGCCCTGGACGGAAAAGTTTATGCCGTCAAGGCGGGTGCACCGGGGCAAACTGAGCAGCGGGTGACCATCAGCAGTGAAGGCTGGGAGCTCGTTGGTGACCTTGTGATACCGGACGGCGAGGGCCTTTCGCCGGCGGTTTTGCTGCTGAACCAGGCAGGCGGGAACCGATCCCCATATAACGAGTTGGCGACACTCCTTGCAGAACGGGGTATTGCTTCATTGCGGCTGGATCTGCGTGGTCATGGTGAGAGCACAAACCTGGGCAGTTTCCTGCCTGGCGACGAAAGCAGTATTCCCTTTCCCTGGGAAACCGAACCGGATGTTGCCGCGGCCTATACCGCGCTCAAGGCAAATCCGGCCGTGGATCCCGATCGAATCGCCATGGTGGGCGCCAGCTATAGCGGAGAAGTTATTGCCCAGGCAGGCCGTGCCGGTGGTTATTGCCAGGCTTATGCCGCTCTTTCACCCGGTTCGTTCAGCGAGGAGTCCATTAAGGCCATAGATCCCGCCGGTATTCCCTGGCTGATTGTTGTTGCCCAGGAAGATCGATACCTGACCGAAATAACTGCGGCGTTGCAGGAGATCAGCGAGACAGTTGATTTGAAGTTGATTGCCGGAAGTAAACACGGCACTAATATTCTGGCCCATCATCCTGCAGTTGTTGAACAATTGGTTGATTGGCTGGCAGCACAACTTTCTGACTGAGAGTTGCTTCCGCAGGCCTCGCTGTACAACGGGAAAATTCGAGCGGCAAAATCCTGGCAATCCATTGGTAATCAGGTACCTTTTCACATTCTGGTGTACTGCAAAAAAAAATCCCGCTTTCACCAGAAAGCGGGATTCTACATTCACCAAAGGACCTCAAATGGATGCTGAAAGATCCAGGCTAAACAGAGCTGGACCTAACGGTACATACCCTTGATATAATCCCAGGACTCTTCTTCGTTGGAGACTGTTTCGCAATCTTCATCCACTACTCCAGATGTATCTCCAGTCCAGCAACCATTAAATTCTCCAGCGTAAGTGCCAACAAATTCGCCCTCGTGGAAAACACCTTCCCAAACCAAGGGCGGATCGAAGAAATTATCCAAAAGGGTAATGGTGCAATCTTCCTGAGACCAGGACCCGCCGTTGGGAAAACCAGTGGCGGTCCATGTCATGTCGGCGTTCAGAATAAAATCCCTATTGAGATCTGTTGTGCCATTGCAATCAGTATCCAAATTAATAGTCCATTCACCGGTGAAAGTGGAGCAAATGCACTCCAAATAATCCAGTTGATGTACAGGTAAATCGCCTTGTTCCAGATCAGATTGTGTGATCATACTGTCACCTGCGACCGAGACGGCTACCCCCAGAAACACAATAAGTATTATTGAAGTCCGGCGTTCTTACCCCACATGATAACCACGGTACGTTTCCAACAAATTGACAAGCTTAAAAAAATTTCTCTCTGGTCAATAAAAATCAACTGCAGACCCTACTCAGGCAACCTAAAGCAGACAATTGACAACGGCGTCGTGTCTTCCTCATCACCATCACCGCGCTCAGTAAGGCCGGCAGCACGTAAACCTTTCAAGACAAATAACCGATTATCAATAATGCGAATTCCGTCGTCATGGAAATTTCCCTCACCCGATAATATGACTTCGCGACTGAACTTCCGGTCAGAGTTAAAGACTTTGAATCTGGCCAAAATCCCCTCAGGTTGGTCGAAGGCTCCTTTGGCATCAAGTACCCAAATTTCACCGCCGGGTCGAGCGAAGATGCCCTGGATGTCCCGATCGGTAGAGCTGGGAATACCAAGCGCGTCACGGCGTTCGCCATCGGTCGACATTACAGCCATACGGGGTGTGTTTTCGAACATTTCATCTTCATTACGCCGGCGATGCTCATATTCAAGGTCAATGGTATCTATTTGAGATCCACTGCTGTCGTAGACCCGAATGGCAAAGGCATCAAATTCATCATTAACAAAAATATTGCCATCCGAACTGACGGTCCAGATCACCGGTGCATCTGATTTCTCTTCCACTTGAAAATTATCAAGATGGCGTTCAACTTTTCTCTCGGACAAATTCGCAATTTCCACACCTTCGGAATCAACGAGTGCAAGCGAGGTCACGATGCTTAAATTGTCGCCATCGCGACGCAATTGACGGGCTGAAAGGGCGACACCGGTTCCAACCCTGTCGCCATTGAAGAAATAGGCTGGCGAGGAAACATAAGCTTCGGGTAAAGGAATCTCAGCCGCGGGTAAACCATTAGGTTGCAGACTGATGATCTTTCCCGGCATGCGTTGCATAACAGCAATTTGGTCAGGACCGGCGATAAAAACGTGACCTATTCGACGGTATTCGCCCGGGCCTTCGCCTTCCCGTCCGATAACTCCGAGATACTCTCCTGAAGCGGAAAATGATTTGATCTCTGTTAGTTGTCTATCTGCTACATAGACACGCCCCTGTTCATCAACATCCAAGCCGGAGATTACACCAAAAAAGACATCTTCGTCGTCATCACCTGCGGTCCATAATTTCACTGGTTCGATGGTAGAAACTTGAGGAGATTCCGATGCGATGGCTGGGCCAAGAACGGCAATGGTTGTGCATATTGCGAGAAACCGAAGAGCAAGATGGGTCATTTCTTTCCTCGCGTTATTAGAAGAAAATTTTCAAGGTGGTACTTGATACGTATTTTCTGTTTGTGGGTTTCAATGAATTGTCCGGAACCAGGAATACCTGTGGCCAGATAAAAGTACATCAGAACTCCTGTGAAGGATTTCATGGGGAATATTGTGCCTAATGTTCAGGTTTGTTTTCCCGCGAGGAGTAACTTACCCCCTCCTGAAATTTCTAATGAAATACCATAAAAAAATTGAACCCATCATGAAAACACGGTACAATTGTAAGGCTTCCCTTTACTAGGTGGGAAGTGGAAAGTATTGGTGGTCTTTATTTTGGTTTTGGCATCAGCCAGGGGTGAAACATCCATGAAAAGCTCAACAACCTTCACATCCTTCACAACCATCACACTCACTCTGATTTTGCTTCTTTGTACACCACTTCTGACAAAGGGACAGAACGACCCTGAACCAACAATTGAGAGTCTCATCTCACGCCTCGACGGGAGTATTGGCGAAGAGCGGCTGAAGATTCTGATTGAACTAGTTTTGCTTTGCGAGGACGAGCACCTGACTGCCGATACTATTGAATGGGGGAAAAAAGCTCAGGAGCTGCTTCCAGACTTTGGTAGTCCCATACAGGAACTCAAAGTTGTCCACAGCATTGGGTACGCCTATGCAAAGAGTAACGACTCAGTCTCGGCACTGGCGCCGGCCAAACGCGCCGAAGAACTCGCACTTGAGTTAAACAAAACCGATTACCTGGCCCGAACGAGAAGTATGTTGGGCTCCATTCACTTCCAGCTGATGGAAAATGATAAGGCTCTGGAAGCCTTTTCCAGCTCACGGGAACTCTTCGAGACACTTGGCGATCACAGGTCCAAGGCAATCGCTCTTAACAACCAGGCACTCGTTTATAGATCCCTGGGTGATTCTGAAAAGGAACTCGAACTACTACTGCTGTCCCAACAGGCATTTGAAGTGGCGGATGATCCCATGGGTGTTGCCGTAATTGGAATCAACATTGGCAATCTCCAACGCAATTCAGGCCAATCGGAAGGTGCAGAGGCTTCCTATCGTCGGTCTCTGGCGATGGCCGAAAAGGCAGGCAGTGAAAAAGTCAAGGCCGGGGCGCTTCGCAGTCTTGGCATGTCGGCTAATGATCGGGAAGCCCCTCGGGAAGCCCTTGAGTACCTTCAACAAGCCCTCGATATTTACCTCGAGCTTGGGAACAGTCAGATGCGAATCATTGCCGTTTACGGCACGATGGGAGAATCCTGGGAAATACTTGGCGATTACCCCCGTTCACTGGAGTATCATAACCTGGCCTACGATATGGCCACTGAGATCGGCAACGTTTGGATGCAAACTGTAGCCAAATCAGAGATTTCTATGATTCACTCTTTCAATGGGGACTTGAACTCAGCAATTGAGACACTTGTTGAATGCATTGAAGTGGCCCGTGAAAATGAGTTCTCCCCCCTTCTGAAACCATTCCTGACAGATCTTAATGGCCTTCAGGCCGAGTTGGGTAAATATGAAGATGCGTACAATACACAGCAGGATCTTATCACTTTCATGGAAGAAATGAACAGCGAAGAAAACCGTGAGATTCTTGCCGAAATGCAGGCAACTTTCGAGGCTGAAGAACGTGAAATGAAAATAGAATTGCTGGAGAAGGGTCAGGCTTTGCAGGAGGCCGAACTGGAGAATCAGCGTGGTTTACGCCAAAGTATACTGTTTGGTTTCGCCTTTCTTCTCGTGGTTCTTGGCTTGGTTTTCAATCGATATCGGCTAAGTGCCCGTGCGGCGGTTATGGCCGAAGCCATGAAGCAGGAGCAGGCGATTAATGTCGGTCTACGTGAGATAGATCAACTGAAGGACGATTTTCTGGCAAACACATCCCACGAATTGCGCACCCCGCTCTATGGAATGACCGGCTTGGTTGAGGCGGTGCTGGACGATCCTGAAAAGTCCCGTCTCGAGACCCGCAATATGCTGAAAACGGTACTTGAAAGTGGTCATCGGCTCACTGGCCTGGTCAATGATATCCTCGATTTCTCCAAGCTCCAAAAAGGCGGCCTGGTTTTGAGCCTTGAGCCAGTTGATATTCGCTCACTTGTTGATGTCGTGCTGACCCTGTCCAAGCCTCTTGTAGCCGATCGAAGTATCGAATTTGTTAATACCGTTGAATCCTCGTTTCCCCCCATCATGGCTGATTCTGCACGGGTTGAGCAGGTTCTGTTTAATCTCGTCGGCAATGCGATCGAATTCACCCAGGAGGGCTACATCAAAGTTGGTGCTCAGCTGGTGGGTGACCAGGTCAAGATATCGGTCTCGGACAGCGGGGCAGGTATTGCGCCGGAGCATCAGGAAAAGATTTTCGATTACTTCGTTCAGGCTGACGCCTCGGCACAGCGCGAATATGGTGGCACCGGGCTTGGTCTTGCAGTGAGCCGACAGCTCGTTGAATTGCATGGTGGGAACATAAGTGTCGAGTCGGTACTCGGCGAGGGTTCGAAATTCTCTTTCACAATGCCTGCCACCAATGCGGAAGCTGCCGAAATAATCCATGCCGTCAGGACTCCATTACCGGCAATCTATTTGAACGAGCCAGACAATTCGGATTTGATGCCTTCCGAGGCGATTACTTCCTTAAATGTCACTGATGATTCCCCTACCATCCTCATTGTTGATGACGAGGTTCTGGTACGTCAGGTACTCAAGCAACACCTTGGATCCAAAGGTTACCGACTCGAGATCGCCAGTAGTGGCGCCGACGCTCTCGAGGTCCTTGGTTCAAAGGCAATCGATCTTGTTCTTTTGGACATCATGATGCCGAAGATGTCGGGTTTCGAAGTCTGTCGGGAGATTCGCAAGACGAAACACCGCAATGACCTTCCCGTGATTTTCCTGTCCGCCATGGGTCGGCAGGAAGACCGTGTTGCCAGCTTCGACGAAGGCGGCAATGATTACCTCACCAAACCAATTGGAAGAATAGAGTTGCTTGCTCGAGTTGCTGTCCACCTCGAACTTCTCGCTGGTCATCGCGAACAATTCGAAGAGATCCATGAACTTCGCCGGATCCTGCCGATCTGCTCCTATTGCAAGAAGATACGCGAAGACGACGGCTATTGGAGCCTGCTGGAGAACTACATCAGCCAACATTCAGAAGCAGAGTTCACTCACGGAATATGCCCGAGCTGCATATCTGAAAATTTTCCTGAGTTTGAGAAACCAGTGTGAGGTCTTAATTGCCGGGTCGGCTGACCGGTTGAAATTTATTTTGATGCCATAACTCCTCACCAAGACTCCAGGTGGTTTTACCAATTCCCGCCCGGTTCTGTATTAATTTCCTTGAAACTCGCTCATTGGTGGCTTTATGCGGTAATTTCTTCCTTACAAGTTTTCGAATAACAAAAAACTCACGGATTTCGCCATATCCTGACCTACAACATTTGACGATAGCCTGGCCAGATAATGTTGTCCGCTGGCTAACTCAATAGTTTGGCTGATTTTTCGGCTGAATAGCCCAAACACTTTTTATTTTAGTTCAAACGTTATTTGCCGATACCAAACAAAGTCACACTGAATATGACAAGGTCAATCTCAGGAGCAGCCATTGGCTTTTAATAACCAAAAGGTGTCCCAAATCAATGAAGAAGCCTCCCAAACCTTGGCTCGGGTGGTAATCTCTTGCCTTGTTATTCTGTTTTTTGTCATTAACAATTTTAAATCATCTGAAAACTTTCACCAGGCAATATCCCTGGAAACCAAGATTGTATTTGCCTACGCCATGGCCTCCATCCCCTGGTTTTTTTGGGTCAAAAAAACACCCGACCAACATACCTGGCGGCGATATATCACCTTGTTTGCGGATTTGGAGTTAATCTCACTCGCCCTTTATTTATCAGGACCAAAGGGCTCATTTTTCTACCCGATTTATCTCTGGGTAATCATTGGCAACGGCTTGCGTTTCGGGATCAGGCCCCTGCTGGTTGCCATTCTAACGGGTGCCGTCAGTTTTTTCATGCTGTTGAAGTTTAACCCCTTCTGGCAGGCAAATGTTGATATTGGGTATGGCCTTTTGGCTGGTGTGATTATTCTTCCAACATTTTTTATTAAAGTAATTAATAGGACCCACAAGCTGAACCAAAGGCTGGAAGTGGAATTGGAAAAATCTCATATTGCTGAAAAAGCCAAAGGGGACTTTCTGGCCAATATGAGCCATGAGATTCGCACTCCCATGAATGGAGTTCTGGGGATGGTTCAAATTCTGGGAGACTCTGACTTGAATATTGAACAACGTGATCATCTGAATATCATCCAACGGTCCGCGGACTCTTTGTTGAACATACTCAATGACATACTTGATTTTTCAAAAATCACATCTGGAAAACTGGAAATTGAATCGGTCCCAATAAATTTACGAAACACTCTCGAAGATGTGGTCCATCTGTTAAATTCCACTGCAGAAGAAAAATCAATAGCTCTGAATTTTGACTATCCTGACAACCAACACGAAGTTTTTTTGGGCGACCCAACCCGCATTCGTCAAATTATTTTAAATTTGATGGGAAATGCAATTAAATTCACCGAACAGGGAAGTGTCACCTTAAAATGCAGATACAATCAGGAGATAACCCCGAACATCCGGCTCGAAATCAAAGACACGGGAATTGGTATACCACCCGATCGAATTCATTCCATTTTTGAAGAATTTGAACAAGCAGAACAGGGAACCACCAGAAAGTTTGGCGGCACAGGCTTGGGTCTTGCCATCAGTCTGCGTCTGGCCAAAATGATGCAAGGCCTTGTAAAAGTGGAATCGGAACTTGGCAAAGGCAGCAACTTCATTGTTAAACTGAATCTGGAGCCAAGCTTTGAACCCCTAATAACCCGAAAAATCAATCATGAATTGCCGGATTTTGGTTTAAAGGCCCTTGTCGCCGAGGACAATACCGTCAATCAACTGGTAGTAATAAAATTGCTTAATAAAATTGGTATCTCGGTGCAATTGGCACATAACGGTCAGGAAGCTGTGGATATGCTAATGGAAAACACCTTTGACTTAATATTTATGGATGTTCGAATGCCCATTATGAATGGAAAGGAGGCCACCAAAGCCATTCGCGCCAGTGATTCTTCACAAAAAAATATTCCAATTCTGGCCCTCACCGCAGACGCCAGTACTGAAGATGCCAAGCAATGTCTTAGCGTGGGAATGAACGCCCACTTGCGAAAGCCTCTGAAACTGGATGAACTCATTGATGAGTTGGAAAATATTTTTGTTCCGCAAAGAATGTAAACCCTTACTCCTTCCAGTTTGTAACCTCTCTTTAAGCAGCATATTTCAAAGTATGCCCTTTGATTCCAAGCAAACCCCGAGTCTCAACTTCCAAAAGATCTCCTAATCCTCTGCCGTCAAACGTCGAAGTTTTCGCATAAAGAAAGCTCCGCTGAATCCGGTTACCAGGATTGTAATAAGTACAACCCAAAAGAAGCCGTCAATTCCAGTTTCACTCAATTGTTCTGGAGCCCAAAAGTAATCCGGACCAATTTCAGATACAGAGCCAAGGAATATCAAAGTATCGGCGCTGGCATGGGCAATAATGGCCGGGTAAATTGAGCGTGCAGACCAGGCCAACGCGCCCAAAGAAGCCCCCATGATGAACAAGGCAGCAAAACGAGGAACACCATTTGCATGATTCAGATGAGCAAGCCAAAAGAATAGAGCTCCGACACTAATGGCTGCGACGGGTCCGTAACGTTTTTCCAATGGACCTTGCATATAGCCCCTAAAACCAGACTCTTCAGCAACACCAGCCACAATTGAAACCAGGATCAAAATCGAATAAACAGTCCACCACGGAAGCTGGTCAATGGGTAATTCTTCACCGGCGATAACCACTAACCGGTAAGACATTATTGTGGTGGCTATAAAAAACACCATAACGGATAGCCCCGCGCCGAAGGCCGAGAGCCTTTCGCCTGGATTGATGAATCGAGCCCTCATGCTTTGACGACAGTCCCTGGAAAATCTTGCCGATCCCCACCGACCGTTAAAAAACTGAAAAACCAACCAAAGGTATGCCAATCCAATTGGCAGCGACCAAGGAATATTGGGAAGTACTTTCATATTTGTGAGGAACAGAGCTCCAGCTCCAGCTTGGAAAACAAAAAACACTGCAAACCCGCTGATAATTGATCTAAGCAGTACCGGAATTCGGCGCCAGTATTTTACGACCTTGGCTGGTTCTTGTTCGTTGCTCTCAGTGTGTTCAACAGAAGTGGTTTGCATTGCGGTTTCTCCATTGTTAGATGACTGTTAACCATTATTTGTCTATTGATTTGTCGTGGTATTTCAATTGGTTAATTTTCCTTTTTCAAAATGGGCAGCACTTCTTCGACCCAGGCAATTCGTGCCTCAGTCACCAGAATGCCACTGCGTAGCGTCAGGTAAAAAATGAGAAGTTCGTATGCCTCGGATTGAATTTTGGCTGGCTTTTCACTCCAGCCAAGAGTGTTGATCAGGTATACAAGTTCTTCCGGAAGATCTTCGCTTTTCATTGCTGTTTTTAGAATTACCTCCGATTCCTGGAGCATCTCAAGGTGCTCTTGTTGTTGCTCGCCGTATTCTTCCAGCAGTCGAATTCCTTCGGCTTTGGTTGTGCGCGAAGACAGGAAGAATTTCAATTTCATTTCATCGCGCAACTGTGGCATTGAAGAAGGCAACGCCAACCATTCTTCGAAGATTTTTCGACCGGCAGAAGTAACTGTAAAAACCTGTCGCCGTCGGCCTCCACTGGCCGGGTCAATTTCTTTGGTGGCCAAACCATCGTCCACCAATCGATTTAATACCGGGAAAATCTGGCCGTAGCTTTCACTCCAGAAATATGCAAAGGCCACTTCCACCATTTTCTTGATGTCATAGCCAGACATGGGCTTCCAGCAAAGTAATCCCAGAATTGCGAAATGCGTGCGAGCTTTGCGGGCCATTTAGGTTTGGGTCCTTGGTTTGGGTGGCAATTTTTGGATCGATATATGCTTACGATGTATCTAATAGATATGTTGCGTTTTTTTTGCCTGCCAAAAGCAAGAGTTTGTTTCGCGGCCATAATGGCTGGTGTTGCCAATTGTAACGACCATGAAACATTCCTGTTACAAAGCAATCGTATACTCCCCTGACATTACCAGAGAAGCATTTCAGAAACAGTTAGCTGACTAACGAGCGGAGTAGAATCGTGATTGATCTAAAACAAGTAAGCAAAAAATATCGGACATCAGCTGGAGAAGTTGTTGCCCTGCAAAACATTGACCTAGCTATTGAAAGCGGAGAATTGGTGTCTATTCTGGGCCGGTCAGGTAGTGGCAAATCTACCTTGCTCAATCTTATTTCGGGCATTGACCAGGCAACCCGAGGCTCCGTTTCGGTGGCAGGAACAGTTCTGAATGAACTCTCCCCAGATGAACTAGCCGCCTGGAGAGGTCGCACGGTGGGTATTGTCTTCCAGTTTTTCCAGCTTCTGCCAACGTTGACATCAGCTGAAAACGTAATGTTGCCCATGGATTTTTGCGGTGTTTTGTCATCGAATGAGCGTAAAAAACAGGCGTTGTCCCTGCTGGATCAGGTTGGTGTGCTGGACCAGGCGGACAAACTGCCCTCCACCTTGTCCGGTGGACAACAGCAGCGGGTTGCCATTGCCCGGGCTCTGGCCAACGATCCACCAATAATTGTGGCCGATGAACCCACCGGTAATCTCGATTCAGATACGGGCGACTCGGTGTTCCAGCTTTTTGGTGAATTGGCTAACCAAGGCAAAACGGTATTGATAGTTACACATGACCGCGATTTGGCTGATGCGGCTGAACGCCAGATTTCGATTGTTGATGGATGCGTAAGTACACAAAGAATAGGGAGGACGGCATGATCAGTCCTCGCTGGAGAAAAGTTTTGGCCGATATCGGTGCTCGGCCCGGGCGCTCGGCCCTTGCAGTGATGGCCATGATCATCGGCATTTTGGCCGTCGGTACAATGGCCTTCAAATTCGCCCTATTGAACCCCATCCTCAATTCCATGCACGAGGAAACTCAACCTGCTTCGGCAATTTTCTACCTTGACCGGGTGGACGACGAGCTGGTCACCGCTGTTCAAAACATGCCTGAAATCGGGCAGGCAGAAGTACGACCTATAATCATGGCGCGCCTGAATCCGGTTGGTAGCCAGGACGGAGATTGGATACCTGCCATCTTGTACGTACTGCGCGATTTCGAACAGCAGCGCTTGAACCTGGTATTACCCGATGGCGGGGCCTGGCCACCCGGCCCTGACGAGATCCTGCTTGAGCGAACCGCCGTTGAAATGACCGGTGCCAGGTTGGGCGATCAGTTACGTCTGAATGTTCCCGGCATCGGTGAAACAGAACTGCAGTTTAGCGGCAACACTTACGCCGCAGGATTGTCCCCCGCTTGGATGGAACACTCGATTTACGGGTTCATTGGTTGGAATTCGATGTTGCGCCAGAATCAGGCACGGGAGTCGGCTCAATTGCTGGTTCAGGTTGCCTCCAACAACCTTGAAACAGGCCACATCAACGAAGTGGTCGACTTGGTCAAAACCCGAATTACGGACCTGGGTTATAATGTGCGGCGTGTAAAAGTTCCACCACCGGGAAAGCATCCTCACGCCAGACAGATGAACACCTTTCTTTATCTGTTGACGGCCTTTGCAGCCCTGACTTTCCTTCTGGGATCGGTCCTGGTTGCAAACATGATTCACACCCTGCAAGGCGAACAAATCAAACAGGTGGGCATGATGAAAGCCATCGGTGCCAGCAGCTGGCAGATTTCAGGAATTTACCTGACCCAGATCGGATTGCTGGTTGCAAGTGCCATGGCTATTGGCCTGCCCTTGAGCTGGTTTACCGGCAAGGCCTTTGCCACCTGGTCGGCAGCCCTGCTGAACGCTGATCTTTCGGAGGCACCATTTCCCAGCTGGGTAATGTTCCAGATCATTGGAATGAGCCTGGTGGTTCCTTTGCTGGTAGCCATGCTGCCTCTCTGGCGATCATCACGTATCTCGGTGCGTGAAGCACTGGCCCACGATTCTGGTGCCCGGCCTTTCGGTTCTAACCTATTCGAACGCAAACTCACAGACCTTAAGGGCATCTCACGTCCATTGGCTCTGATTCTGCGCACGACCCTGCAAAGAAGAACTCGTCTGGCCCTGACCGTGGGAATGCTGGCCGTCGGGGGCGCGGTTTTTATGGCAGCAATTAACGTTTCTCTTGGCTGGAATCGCAGTATTGATGAAGATTTTTTGCGCCGCGAACAAGACTTAACAGTGTGGTTTGCCGAACCTCAGCCAGTACAGGAAATGGAGCAGTTAATCGGCGACCTGTCGGGTGTTAAGTACACTGAGAGCTGGTCCTCATGGAGTCCTTATCTGGTCGGAAAAGACGGCATCGCCACGGAAAAAATTTCGGCATTTGGTGTGGTTGAAGGAAGTACCCTTTTCGAACCGGAACTGATTGCTGGCAGCTGGCTGGACCAAACTGTTCCGGATGGCATTGTCCTGAACAACAGCATTGTCAGTCTCCAACCTTCTTTGGCCGTTGGCGACTCACTAACCTTAAGACTTGGAGAACATTCCAAAACATTCCCCATAGTGGGAATAATTCGTGAGCTGGTTCCTGTGCCTCTGATTTACACCAACCGGGAAATCATGCTGGCTACGGCCGGTCTTGCTGATCAGACCACCAGATCGGTGCATATCGTAACCACCAGGAAAGGCCCCGAAGCTCAGCTTGAAGTGGCCGGCGAAGTGGAACGGGTCCTGGCCGAGAAGCAGGTGGTTATGCGTTTGATTACCCGCCAGAGTGACATCAAGGGAGCAGTGGTTGATCATCTTAAAATCATCCAGGTAGTGCTGTTGCTGGCCGCAGGCATTGTGGTGATGGTTGGTGGCCTGGGTTTGAGCTCAGCCCTGGTAATTAATGTTCTGCAACGCACCCGGGAGTTTGGCATCATGAGCGCTCTGGGGGCCAAGCCGCGTACTCTGGCTTCACATGTCTGGTCTGAAAGTGTCCTGACTGCCGTGCTCAGTTGGATACTGGCCGCAGCGATCGCTGCACCAATAGGTAGCCTATTGGGACAGGTAACAGGCCAGATGTTCTTCAAAACAAACGTCGCGGTTCCGCCATCCTGGCAAGCCAATTTGATCTGGCTGGTCCTGGTTTTGATACTGGGTTCGGTCACAAGTTTTTACCCAGCGAACCAGGCCGCGCGACTGACCGTGCGCCGAGCCTTGGATCACCTTCAATAAACAACAACCCTGACCGGGCGGAACAATCTGCCCAAGGAGAAAATGACCATGAAGAAATTTTCCACAAGTATTGCAATCACCTTGCTGGCTTTGCTTATGTTCAATCTGGCCCTGGCTGGAGAGACACCTGCTACGCCTAAGTCAAAATCCCAAATAAACAAGGCCAAAGCCCTGAAAGAGGGTTGGCCCAACACACCTGCTGGAATGACAGCTTACGGCTGGATAGAAGCATTCAATACCGACGAAAAAACAATGCAAAAGTTCCTCTACGATCACCTAACCAGAAAATCGCTGGCAGAGAGATCAATGCGTGCCCGCATGTCCAGTTATCGGTCCCTGGTAAAGAAATATGGCACCTTAATGTTCATCGACTGTGTCGAGTCAGAACTATCGGAGTTGACAGCAACGATAATGGCAGAAGATACTTCCCAACACCGTTTCATTTTCAGAGTGGATAAAACCAAACCCCACAAACTGGAAATGGTGGGCATTGTTCAGGGCGGACATGGGCACCGAGGGCACTGAACTACATAAGACCAGGAGCTGCGCTGTGAACGACAAGTCAACAACCCTAACCAGAGTGCTGATCATCGACGATGATGAGAAGCTGTCCACCTTGCTGACCGATTTCCTGGATGGATTCGGCATGTCGGTGAAAAGCGCTGCACACCCGGAAATCGGACTGCAAATGCTCAGGAATGACCCACCTGATCTGGTAATCCTGGATGTAATGCTACCGGGCATGGACGGCTTCACGGTTTGCCGCAAAGTTCGTGAAACCAGCTCCCTGCCCATCATTATGCTCACAGCGCGGGGTGATTTGACCGACCGTGTGGTTGGACTGGAGATCGGAGCTGACGACTATCTGGCCAAGCCTTTCGAACCCCGCGAACTTGTGGCTCGCATTCAGGCAGTGCTTCGTCGCGGAGAACATCAGCTTGAAAAAGAAACCCTGCAGGTGGGCGGACTGGTCATGAACTGGTCCACCCGCACTGCAGTTCTGGACGGCAAAACTCTGGACCTTACCACTGCCGAATTTGATTTGCTGGGGCTGTTCGCCAAGGCCCCCGGCCGGGTTTTGAGCCGCGATTATATTATGAGCCAGACCAAGGGTGTGGACTGGGCAACCTTCGATCGCTCGGTTGATGTGTTGATCAGTCGGCTGCGCCTGAAATTGGGCGACAATCCACGGCAGCCCAACCTAATCCGCACCGTGCGAGGTGTTGGCTACAGCTTCATAGGATTCAACCATGACTGAGCCTCAGAACAGCCCGAAACTGCGCCATTCGGTGTTTGCACGCCTGGTGATGATCATGGTTACAATGGCCATATCATTGCTGATGATTGTAGCTGGTTTTTACGTGGTAATTGTCATTCCTGGTGCCCACCGATCGCTAACCAAGATGGTCACGGCCCATGCCCGTACTATCGCCCAGCAACAGCCCGACCTGGAGACAGCACTTGAATACGCCAGCCAGCTGGATATGGATATCAGGTATGAGGGCCCGGATGACAACTGGACCACCGATGAAACAATGCCCACAATGGCAGAGGCCCAAGCGCAAATGCATAGTGGACCGCTATCACATCTGGTAGGGATCTTCAGCTCGGGGCGCAGTTACATCATCGCTCACAGGGGTGAGGGCATCTACCTTTTCTCCCACCGTTATGCTGGTGACTTTAGTCTTATTCATGGCAAAATGCTGGTCGGTCTGTTGATCACCATGGCGGTGGTTTTTCTGGCCGTTTATCTGGTTCTTAAGCGAGCCCTTCGCCCACTAAAACTGCTCAATAAAGGAGTTGCCCAGCTGAGCGAAGGCCAGCTGGATGTGGTGGTGCCCAGGCAAAGTCCCGACGAGTTCGGGGTTCTAACCGAAGCCTTCAATCGAATGACCCAGCGGGTGGGCAACATGGTCCGGGCCCGTGATCAGCTTTTGATCGACGTAAGCCACGAACTTCGCTCACCGCTTACGCGCATGAAGGTTGCCCTTGCGATGCTACCCGAAGGGGAGCGAAGGCAATCACTGGAAGCTGACATCCAGGAAATGAGTACCATGGTCACTGAGTTGCTTGAACTGCACCGGCTGGATTCGGGAGTTGAGTTGGCAACTGAACGCCTGGACCTGACCGCGACAATTACTGAGCTCGCCGAATCATTTCAGGGTCAGTCTCCAGGTCTCACAATCAGGGTGCCGGACCAGGAAGTATTCATAGCCGGGGAAGCCTCACGCATTCGCATCGTTCTGCGCAATCTTATTGAGAACGCCCTCAAGTTTTCTCTGCCCGACAGCCAGGCTGTGGAGGTTCTGGTTGCTGGCAATGGCATCCAGACAGAGGTGCGGGTCAAGGATGATGGCGCGGGGGTTCCGGCCGATCAGGTCAGCAAGCTGTTTGAACCGTTTTTCCGCCTCGACCAATCGCGCTCCCGCCAGACCGGTGGCTATGGCCTTGGGCTTTGCATGTGCAAACGCATCATGGAAGCCCATGGTGGAGAAATTTCTCTCGAGAACAACTCCGGCCGGGGTGTAACGCTGGTCCTGAGTTTTCCCGCTGGCGAATAAACCGGATGAGACCCCAAAAGTGTGAGTCTCACCCGAAGTTTCAAATCAATGGTTTTTTAACTCAGTAAGTTCTTCATTCACATTTTTCATGTTGGGGTCAAGAGCCAGGGCCCGATTGAAACTATCCTCGGCACCTTCTTTATCCCCTGACTTTGCCTGGGCAGAACCAAGGTTGTGCCAGGCCATTGCCGATGATGGGAACTGCTTGCAGTTGAGTTGAAAAATCCCAATTGCTTCACTCACCATGCCATGCGGAATCAAGGCATTGGCCAGGGCCTCAAGCTGCCCCTCCGAGAAATCCCAGGAGTCGGGCTCTTCAGTACGCATACGATGGTATTGTTCGACGGCTGCCTCAAGTCCTTTTGACGTTAACGCATGAACCAGTTGCTGCCCAACTCCGGGCCGATCTTCCTTGGCCAATGCCTGGGGAGAATACTGAATTCCCGATTTGACCTGCATAACGATGTCTTTCAGAGCAGTGAGATCCTCCATCGGATTGCTGCCCAGAACCAGGAAACTCGCTTCGGCCCCAGCCCTGAACTGTCCTATCTGTCTATCGGGAAAAATCCATTTCGGGGTATCATCGACCAGCATTCGCAAAAGCTCATCACGACTGAAAACGCCGAAAGTACCGATTTTCTGAGCCTCGTCCACCACGGTGGCCTGACTGTCTGTACCAAGGGCAATTCGCACTCCCGCCTCTTTAAGAAGAGCCAGATTTCCCCTGTGTAATCCATCCAGGTCCTCAATACCGTCAGTGGGACGGTGACTAAGAACTGTCGTTACCTGGACGATTCCTTTGGCTGCCGCTTCGCGGGCATCTTCAGCTTCCAATGCTTCCAAAGGAAGATGGGCAATTTCATCAACACCGGCGGCAACGGCAACCCTGAAATCGTGGCGTGAGGTAATGTGTGCTGCAACACGCAGACCTTCTGCATGGGCTCGCTGGACAATTAATGGAATCAGTTCCGGGTCCAATCCACGTTTACCGTAATAGGCGGGGTCATCACGGCGATCAGCGTGGTGTTCTGACTCTTCCAGGTACACCTTCACGAAATCAGGTTTATCGGACAAAATGGCGGGCCAGATCCGCTCCAGTGACTCCGGACTGTCAATAGTGTGATAGGCGTTACCTTCCTGATCATGTGAGTCTGCATTACCCTCAAATATTTGAACTGGGTGCCCCCCTGGTGAGGTAAGGCCACCATTGGCAAAGCGAGCGTCTAAATTGGCCTGCGCAGCCGCTTCTTCCCGGGCTGGGGCGGATGTCGAGGCCAGGCTATTGGGATTTGCCACGTAAAAAATACCCGCCTGCAGGAATTGGTTACTCTCGTGCCCGAAACTCCCGTTTCCCACTCCATGGGTATGGGCATCTCCATACCCGGGAACTACCCATCCTCCACCCAGGTCAACTGTTGTTGAGTGGCCGCCATAGGATTCCTGCAAGAGACCATCAACTGCGTAGTAGTCGCGCTGAACAAAGCGTTCACCGTCGTACCAGTTACCGTTAACCAGATGCATGGCTGGTTGGGCAAAAACCGCCGACGAAACCACCGCCAGGATAGTCACCATCAACCAGAAAACCATTTTTTGTTTTTGAGAGTTGAAATTCATCGAATTCTCCTACGATTGAAGACAATAATAATTCCCCGAAATACCGGGTTTCATGTTCACTGGGAGAATTATCGGCTGAATTTGGCCTCAAATCGACCGATCCTATATGTTGGGACTAGTTATTTGGCATTTTTTAGCTGGTTTTGTCGTTTTTGGAGGATTTCCCGCTTGTAAACGCTGGGAGTCAGCCCAGTGACACTCTTGAAAATGCGATTGAAGGAGGATTTTGAGCCAAAACCACAGTCCAAACCAACCGCCAGCAGGGAAAAGACATCGTTGGCAGGATCCTCGAGCTTCCTCTGAACAGCCAAAACACGGTAACCATTCACGTAATCGTGGAAGTTTTTGTCACATAGTTCGTTGATGACCTGAGATATATGGTTAACCGAAAGGCCCAGTTCCTCAGCAACTTGGGGCAAAGTCAGCTGGTCCTCGAGGTAGAGTTCTTTTTTTTCCATAATATCACCCAGGCGAGCAAGTGTAAGCTGAGCCTTTTCTTCCGATAAACCCGACTTCTGGTATTTGGCCGTCAATGCTGGATCTTCCGGTGATTTTTCAACCTGTTCTATCGGAGCGTTTTCACTCTCTGGAATTTCCATCCTGGCCTTCAAAAGAACATTGGAAAACACAGTGGTCTGCTTGAAACCAAAGAAACCAGTTACGTAAACAAACAAGGTCACCGGGGCAAGTAACAGGTGGCCGAGGCTGGAACTCGTACCGGACAATTTCATCTGAAGGAAGAATACAAGGGTGCCCAACCAAACCAGCAACATGGCCCCAATCAGGTAGCGAAGCCAGTTAAGATTGATCCGATCAAGGGTGGAAAATGTATCAAAAACCCGTCGGCGATACCGGCTCAACAGAAGCAAACAAACCAAGGCGTAAACCGGTACCGAAAGCAGCAACAGAATATTGGCATAGGTTGAGACGTCGAAGATATGAACCTGAACCGAGTGACTGTGCCCCGACTCAAGGCCAGTAGTTTGGAAGAAAACCTGAAAAACGATGAAGGCCACAGCCGGCAACAGATGCCAACCATAAATCCGGGGAATTCGCTTTCGTGGTGCTGTCAAGGTATCGACGTAAAAGTACAAAAGTGGGCCTTGAAGAAAGGGCACCACCGAGTTCAGGTTTAATATCCATGGCAGTGGAATTTGGTACTCAGCAAAAAGATAATACACCAGAGTGTGACAACCGATTATTCCCAACCAGGTTGCCAAGACTCGATCGGAAAGGTGCTGCTCGCGCTTGGTAAGCAGCAAAACCACAAGAAAAAAAGCCTGGATTGAAGCTAGTAGAAGGACGGTCTGCATTATTGACCAACAGTTCCTTTCAGGTCGGTACTGCAAGCAGCAATATCGCGAGAGGTTTCCCGCACGATGACAAATCCGGATACCATCTGCCTGAATAAGTTGAACATGAAAAACTCTTTTATTTAAGTGAACTTAAGGTTTATGGGTGAGTGAAACCCAGCTCTCAAAATTAAATAAAATTGTCCTTACCTCCAAACAACTAGTCGGCTAATTCTTCTTCCAGTAGGCCCTGAAGCTCGACGATAGCAGTATTGACCTGTTCAACAGTTTTAACACGTATAGTTGTTTCATTGAAAACAAAAATCAACATGTTGCGAAACAGAGTGTTATCAATCAGTTCACCAGCTGACGTTTCTTCGCTCATGAAGTCGACATTGCGCACCCACATAGGGATGAATTCGTCATCAAGACCCTGTTTATAGTTTGTTTGCAACATAGCAAGGTAGTCATACTTACGATGCAGCTTAAGCAAGCTCACCTTGATTTGTTCACTCTTGATAAGTTTGAAATCACCACTTTCCCGCATGGACATGAACGTAAAGTCCTCTGGTTCGAAAAAGTAGTAATTCATCACTTGCATTGAAAGTTGCATCACAAGATCGTCTGCATTTTCAGGAGACATCACTTTGCTGCTTTGAATTGTTCCTATTCCAGATTCAATCTTGCCTAGTTTTTCCGTGAGATTTTTAAGTGTATTTTCCAATAGAAACTGATCTGTCTCCAGGTCGACGCTCAGGCGATAAAGATAATCATCCTGCCGGTCGGCGTCCTTCCAGGTTTGAACCTTGTTTTCCATCCACAAAGCCATATAAATACCCAGGACAAGTACACACAAATCCAGAAGAAAACCGGGGATGCCTTTTGAAGCATTTGGTCTTTTGTATTTGAACAATGGGATCTCCTCATTTCAGTAGAAATTTCTTAAGATTATTATTGTACCTATAGGCTTAGGTGAGGGGCAATGAAAATCTGCTCCAGAGTTTATGGGCCGTTTAAAAATCAATGAATCAGTTCAACATCAATCCATAAGTGGAGCTGGGTGATGTAAACAATGACGCCAAATGGGGCGACAAAGTTCCATCAACTGAAGGCAGCCCAAGCCAAGTGCGAGGGCTGCCATTACTTTGATGGTTATTTGCAAATAGTGAATTTGCTCAATAATATCCCGGGAAAAGTGTCCGAAATCAGCTTCTTTTGCATGTTCTACTTATTTATCAAAACCAAGTGTAAGCTCCACTTCTTCACCGTTGCGATCCACTAACAGAACCAACGGAGAACCCCTCAGGGCTTTGACTCTTTCTTCACCTGAAATAGATTTGAGCTGCTTACCGTTCATGGCTTTAATTTTGTCTCCAACCAAGAGGCCGGCTATCTCGGCTGGCAAGCCGGCAGATGTACCTAGTACCTCTAGTTCATCACCTACGATTCCTGTCAATTGAATACCATAGGATTGCTTGCCAGACCTCTTTCGTACCATCCGTTTGGGACCGCCTGCTTTTCCTTCAGCAACCTTGGCACCCGGTTCAGGCGAAAAGGATATTCGCTGATTAGAACAATCAATGGCAACGGAATAATCACCCAGGATTTGAATACCAATATTTCCGTAGGGTGCCTTTCTATTAAAGTTAATATTGGGGTTTGCAAGTTTCATTTCACCCAATTGGAAATCCCCAACAAGCTTACTGGAAAGAATTTCAAATTCTGCATCTACCGTTCGCCCCCTGCCAACAACTTTTGGTGACCCCTCCAGCGGCAATTCATCAGAAAGATTCATAGGTAACGAAATGCCGTGGGGAGCCCCGCTGTCCAGGGCAACTTCCACTGTCTTTCCGCCAACGGAAACTTCAAGATGAGGCACAGTATTGGTTCCGTCGTATTCCAATATTTTTAGTCCATCTGCCGGAGGTAAAGTACCTTTTTGCAGGGTCATGTAGTCCTGCGGATAATTTATAGTAATCACGTGCCCTTCCAATGCCGCTGCAGCCAGAATCCCATCCGGAGCTTTCAAACCTCTAAAGGGCCCGTCCAAATCCATGGATACTACCAAGACATCCTCGAAGACTACATCTCCGATAGCCAAAGATCCGAGAGAATGCTGGTCAGACAGACTTGGTTTATCACCCATCGGACTGCCAAGCTCAACAGAGCCGACAACCGACAGTTTCAGTGTTTCGGCGAGTTTTTCGTTCAATACGTTTATCCCTGCCCCGGTATCCAGTACAAAGGAATAGGGGCCTGAATTATTAATCATCACTTCAACCGTTGAAAGGTGGGCGATTTTACCCAAAGGAAGAGTTTTTATTTGTGTTCGCCCACCCTGAGCAAGGGCAAGGGCGGCCACAGTAAAAATTAGAAGAACTAAGAACATTGAGGTAAATAGTGGTTTTCGCATGGTTTGTAACTCCAGATAGGTTAAGGTTCAAGCGAGTGTAGTATTACAGCCTTGTGCATGGTACGAATCGTACTATATTTTGTTTCATAATTCAACACCAAAAGTTTGGAGGGCTTCAATTGAGTGATTTGAGTGAATTGGAAGGAGCAGTTTTAGGAATACTGTGGAGCGATGGACCGCAAACAGCCTATGCTATTCGTACTCGTTTCCGGAAATCTCCCAGTTCCCACTTCAGTGGAAGTGCAGGTGCCATTTATCCCTTGGTTGAACGTATCACCAAAGTCGGGCTGGTTAAGGCAGTTGCCACTAGCCGAGGTAAAAGATCCAGCACTTCCTACGAACTTACGGAAAATGGATGCATGGCTTTGCAAAACTGGGTAGTGCCGGTCAAAGATTGGATGGCCGCCGTAGAGTTCGACCCCATTCGAACCAGAGTTCATTTTCTTGGCTCCCTCGATTCAGACCAACAGGACCGATTTCTTCACGAAGCTATGACAAAGCTGGAAGCAGAAGTAAAAGCTACTAAAAAACTTGTAAGTGAACTAGCCACATCAAAAGACAACTGGCGAACTTGGGGCGCTCGTGGAGCATTGGCAGTACTGCAGGCCAGAATGGAGTGGGTACGGGCGATTATCGACAGTTTGGCCACTGACGGCGCCGGAACAAGTTGATTCTTTAATTCTGTCTTTGAAATCCCCACAAGCGGGTGTTGTTTGAATTTGGCTCTTTGGTCTTTTTGAAAATGGGAAAAAGTGTAGTTGTATAAACACGGAACAATGGTTGCATGAATTTGGTGCAGAGAAAAACGCCAAACCCTCTTGATGGGATGTAGACCGCTATGAGAAACCCCAGGATATTGCTGGCAATATTTATCTGTTTGCTTTTTGCAATTATTGGTTGTGCCAATTCATCAGACGATCCCACAATACCCGATAACTCTGGAAACGGAGATGATAACCAAGCCCAGCCGGTAACTGTTTACGGCAACAAAGCAGATGCTTTGTGTGTGGCCCAATTCAACCAACTTTCCCCAAATGCAATTGAATCTGTTGGTGGCTTGCGCCTATATTACGGTCATACCAGCCACGGTAGTCAACTGATCACTGGCCTGGATATGATCGAAAACTTCGATCCACTTTTCAGCCAACCTACAATTAGCGAGCCTGGCGGTGATTTAGGCCATAACGGTAGCCTAACGTGGGAAACAACCACAAGGGCGTATTTGGCTGACTATGCCCAGGAAACTGACGTAGTGATCTGGTCCTGGTGTGGCGGTGCCTCAGACAATACTCTCGATGGCATTGATATTTATTTAAATGCCATGAATCAGCTTGAGATCGACTTTCCCGATATCATCTTTATTTACATGACCGGGCATCTTGACGGTACCGGGGTTGATGGCAATCTGTATGCCAACAACAACCGCATTCGTAATTATTGCGACGAAAACCAAAAGTGGCTCTATGATTTTGCCGATATAGAAAGCTATGATCCAGCCGGAAATTATTATCCCGACGAAGACGACAGCTGCGACTGGTGCGAAGACTGGTGTGCCGGGAATGATTGCCTCGAATGCAACAGTTGCGCTCACTCTCATTGTTTTAATTGCTGGCAGAAAGGCAAGGCTTTTTGGTGGCTGTTGGGTCGTATTGTGGGTTGGCAAGGGTAACTGGTTTCAGTCTCGGCCGGATGTGATTTCTATTGGGGTTTTCAAGTTGATGCGGAGCTCCAGCATTAGCTGAAGCCCCGATTAATATTCAAACAAATATTATCAAACTCAAGGCACCAAAACTCCACGCCGCTTCAAAGTCCCTGCATGAGCAGCATCCAAAACACTGTTAATATCCTCAAGGGCAAATTTCTCCACAAACGGCGAAACCTTAATGCGGCCGTCACCAATCCACTGCAGCACTTCGGGGTAAAGGGCAGCATCGCAACCCCAGTTTCCCTGCACCGTAGCATCGAAAGCCATCAGATTGCTCAAACGCAATTCCTGCTTGGCCATGGTGAAACCAACGACCGATAAATGGGCACCCTGATTCACCAAGGCAAATGCTGTTTCCTGTCCAGGTTTGGTTCCTGAGGTTTCATAAATGCGCCAACGCACCGACGGCGCTCCCATTTCTTTGGCAGCAGCCTTCACTTGGCCCTTGATTTCGCGGATATCCAAACCCTTGGTATTGATCACCGCATCGGCACCATATTCGGCAGCCACAGCCAGCTTGTCGTCATCAATATCCAGAGCAATAACTTTTGCTCCCACGGCAGCAGCAATCTGCACCCCATGAATTCCAATGCCACCGGTACCAATGCAAATGGCCAAATCGCCAGCAGTCAGTTCTGAACTGCGCACCGCTTGAAAAGGAGTGGTTATGGCATCGGCAACAACGGACAACTCCCACAATTCATGGTTGGCCAAAACGTTTTCCGGAATAGGGCAGAGGTAACGCGCGGGCACCGTCACGTGGGTGGCAAAACCACCGTGTCGATCATTACCGGGCATAACCTGGGCCCGACAAATACGACGGTGGCCATTGCGGCACAATTCACATTCACCGCAGGGCATAACAGCGGGTACCATTACCGTGCTGCCGAGCAAACCTTCGTCGGCACCGGCTCCCAGTTGAACAACTTTTCCACTGATTTCATGACCCAATGCCAGGGGCATTTCCGCCCGGGTGGGCACACCCTGATGCAAAAAAGAAATATCCGTATGACAGACACCACAGCCAGCCACTTCAACAATGGCCTCACCGGCAGCTGGTGCATCAAGATTTTCCTGACGCATTACACAGGGCTCAGATTGGGCCGTCATGACCCAACGGGTAACTTGAATATTGCTCATTCATTTTCTCCTTGTTTGCATAGAGGAATGTTTTTGTCTTTAAAAACCCAAAGAGCCGCACCAACAGCACCGGCCAAAATTGGTTGGGGAATTGCCGAAACCTGATGATCTGTTTTTGAGGAAATGGCTGACAAGACACCCGGGAAGTATTCGGCAACGCCTCCGGTGACATAGATTCGGTCACCGGGCCAGCCAATTTCAATTACCCGATCGGCAATGGAGTTAATGCAGCCAAGGGCCAAAGTTTCACGGGAAACACCTTCGCGCAATTTCTCCAGAATTTCCTGACCGGAAAAAAGGCTGCAATAGCTTCCTACATCGCAACTTTCGTCGGTACGGGAGGCTAGCTCCTGCATATGACTCGGATGCACATCCAAATGCCGGGCAGCAAAAATCAGGAAAGTTCCTATTCCCGTAGCGCAACGCCGGAGAGTCTGAATAGACGTTGGATGACCTTTTTTATTTACCAAAATTACTTTCGGTTCCCGACCGCCGATATCCGCCACACACATGCTGTTACCATGGTGATGAAACGCACCCATGGCGTGGCAGGCGGCTTCGCCTTTGAACAAGGTGGCCATGGGAACACAGTTCTCGGCAAATCCAGTGGCGCAAATGCCGATGACATTTTCCACATCAACTTTGGCATCTTCCAGGGCCACCGGAAAAGCTTCAGCTACCCGATCCTGAAAATACCCCCGCCTGGCAACCACGGCGCTTCCCTGGAGCAGACCCTGTTCATCCACAACTGCTACCTTGATGCATTCACTGCCAACATCTACACCCACACTAATTCTGGGTTTGGCCATAATATTCCCTTCATCCATTGGCCACCGAAGCCATTTCCTGAATTTCAATAAAATCGCGAAGTTTTTGCATGACCTGACTCATTGAAAAAAGACGCTGATCATGGGTGTCGCCTTCAATAACCAGAGACTCCAGACCTGTCCGTTCGCGCAGTCGCACTTCCAGGCCATAACGAACATTACTTTGCGAAGGTGCGGTTCTGCCTTCGTGGTAAATCACTCCGTCTACGCCGTAATCATTAAAGGCTTTAATGAGTTGATTCTCTTTCCAGGCATCGGATCGGTTGTGAAAGATCCCGGAATAAACCCGTCCCATGCTTTCAATAGGGTTTTTGGGGTCAAGGCCTGGCAAGGCGGAAATTCCACAATACGTGGAACCCACAACGGCAACTTTGCTATTCAAAAACAAATCTGCCAGGTGGCGCAATTCTGACCAGATGGGCGGGCCTTCCCAATAAAAGCGGAAGCGTTCACCCGGCACAGCTTCAATGGAATTGGCGACCCTGTCTTCAACTTCAGCCTTCAGCAGTGTGTAATATTCAACACCTTCTTCGGTGCCGCGCATTATTATGGATGGGGCAAGGTGAATCAGTGTATCGAAGAAGGTCAACGGAACGGGCACTTGTCGACACAGGTCCAGGATTTCTCCCCACAAGCGGGTGCATTTATTTGACAGGCGAATGACCCGGGCCAACTCTCCGTAGTCCAGGTGGCAATTAAACTTCATTTCCAGTTTTTCCACCAGGCCAAGGAATTGCAAAGTGGACGCACCTACATCAATCTCGCTTATTTCATTGAGAGATGCCGACGGATGCAAACCCATCACCGGCTTTTCAAACTTCCGACCATAGTATTCAAACCACCGAATGAGGTCGTGTCCGTAATTAGTATTGTAGGTCAGGACATCTGGCCTGGGTGGACCTTCAATGCCGTAGACTGAAACCAGCGGACTGTCTCCAGCCAGCATGGCGCCGACATCGCTGGCCATGGCGCTGCTCGCAAACTGTGAAAAACCGGCCTTCATTGCCTGGGGAATGTAGCGCCCAGACTGCCGACTTGATCCAATCAAAGCAGCATGGTTTTCGGGGAAATACACTGAAAAACCAAGGGCACGCAGAATTTCCACCGGGCCAGTGCCCGAACACCAGGCAATTTTTTGACCGGGATCATCGCTGGCCTGTTGCAACTTTTGGTAATAATTGGCTATCAATTCCTTGAGCTTGGGAGCGGAATCAAGCGGAACCCGGCTGGCAGGCATGCCGCCCCCAGGGGCCGGTCTTATGGGACGTAATGCCCGGCCCGATCGTTTCTGTGCAGGTTGAATTTTTTCTTCATCCCTGGCGGCAGCCGAACGTAAAGATGCGGCCACATTCTGTTTCCTGAGAAAACTCTGGCTTTCCCGGGAGTGAATAAAATCGACAAGGCCTTTATTGTGTGGAGCTTTTAATCCTAGCTTTTCCGCTTCCCGGACCACGGCTCCATTTATGGTATCCACTTCAGTGAGGCACGATCGGGCCAGATCCTGCCACATGGAAGGCCGGTTTTTGCCCAGAGCTATTTGTGAATTGATTACCGGGGCATAAGGATCGTCTTCTTCGATGATGGTTATTCCCCTGGCCTTCATCACGGCAATAATTTCCATGCACAATTCGCGCATGAAACTCTGCAAGTGGGCATCGTCCAGTAACTCACGGCAGGTCAGACCGGTCAAAGCACTGACTGGGTTGACAACGGCGTTGTGCAGAAGTTTTTGCCAAATCACATCATCAATTTGATCGGCAACTTCCGTATCCAGGCCACTGCGCCGAAATACTTCACCCACTTCTTTAATCGCATCGGTCATTACGCCGTCGTAAGGAGCAATTTGAATGGGTTTAATTCCCGGGCGGTAACGAATTCGATTCGGGCCCACGTGTTGAATGCTGTGATAAGTGATACCGCTGAGAACCTGTCTTGGTTCAATAATTCCGGCCATGGTTTCGGTATTGCCGATGCCGTTTTGCATGGACAGAACAAAGGTATCCGGGCCAATAATAGGCAGGCAGGCTTTTAGAGCTGGTTCCGTTTGATAACTTTTTACGGAGATGAAAACCAAATCAGCAGGTTCCATATTTTCAACACTGGTGACCACTTTTACCGGAATGCAGGTTTCGCCTTTGTTTCCTTCGGCTACAAACAAACCGGTCTCGTTCAGGAGTCTGGTCCTTGCTTCGTTGATTTCAATGAGGGTGACATCCTGGCCTCCGACAGTCAATTGACCGCCAACCAAACCACCAAGGGCACCTGCTCCAACAATGACTATCCTCATGCATTTCTCCATTCGGGAGCGCATTTGTTGTAGAAGGCTTCAATACCAACGACCGGGTCTTCAGAGGTCATCAGTTTTTCAAGGAATACCGTTTCAGCCACCGTCAGTTTTTCGGCAAAAGATCCGCAGATGCTGTCTTTCAGAGTTCGTGTATTCAGACGCAGAACCAGGGGACTGGCTGAACGAAAATCGTCAAGATAAGTTTCCATGGTATTTTCCAGATCATCGGTCGGCACGACTCGGGAGACTAAACCCAATTCTTTCATTTCACTGGCTGTGTAGACTCTGCCAGTACAGGTGATTTCCATGGCTTTGGCCCGGCCAACCAATTCAGGTAAAACAACCACTCCCACCGGGGCAAAAAATCCCAGGCGAATTTCAGGTTGCCCAAACTTGGCCCGATCGCCGGCCAGCAGAACATCGGCCATCAGAATGAGTTCGAATCCGGCACCCATGGCGGCACCTCCAACAGCCATTACCACGGGAATATCCAGAGCATCAAAAAGGCGGAACAAACGTCCAAAAGAGGCAATCATTTCCGGGGCCTGTTCAGGACGGTGCTCGCCAACATCGGCTCCGGCGCAAAAGGCTTTTCCGGCCGCGGTAATGGCCACAGCTTTCAAGTCCCGATCAGCGGCAACGGTCTCCAGAATGCCGCTCATCTGATCCATAAGGGCGGCAGACATAATATTAACGGGCGGATTATTTAAATGCAGATAAGCCACATTATTTTCCACGCGATATTCAACAAGAGTGGTATCTGACATTATTTTTCTCCTTGGTAGAAATTTGTTTTTACCCAGCGGGTGCCTGGTTTTTCCAATGTGTAATGAACCTTGATGTCTTCCGATTCTTCAATCAGGCGGGGCACAACCTGCACCGGCATGTCGATGGCAATATCGTCGGGCTGAATGCTCTGACCGAAGCTGGCCAGCAACCGTCCACTTTCTTCCAGGTCAATAACTCCCAGGAAAAACGGCACATCGTTTTCGAAACCGGCCGGGGCCGCATCAATGGAAGTGAAGGTCAGCAAAGTTCCCCGGCCACTTAATTCGGTGAAAGTGAATTCACCGCCATGGCAGGCTGAACAATCTGATCGCGGGGGGAAGCTCAGTTGCCCGCACTCGGTGCAGGTCGACCCCATCAGGCGCCCATCGCGCAAATGGGCGGCAAAGCCATCGACCTTGGTATGGGCACAGAAATTCTTTTTTCCAAACCATTCGAACATGGTATCAATCCTTCATGAAAATGTTCACGAAACAATATTGCCCAATGCCACCCACATTGTGAGTCAGGCCGATATCCGCCTGGGGAACCTGACGTTCTCCGGCTTCCTGTCGCAGCTGTCGCACCATCTCACAAGCCATGGAAACGCCGGTGGCGCCCACTGGATGCCCTTTGGCTTTTAACCCTCCATCTACATTCACCGGAGTAGAGCCGCCGATGTAACATTGCCGATCGGAAATGAAAGATCCGCCGGCCCCTTTTTCGCAGAATCCGAGATCTTCATAGGCCATGATTTCAGCAATTGTGAAACAGTCGTGAACCTCGGCTACTTTTATGTCCGAAGCGCTCACTCCGGCCATGCGGTATGCCTGGGCCGCCGCTTCACGGGCTGAAGGAACACCAGTCAAATCGGGTCGGCGCAAAACCGACATACTGGCCGATGCACAACCGTTTCCTTCCAGCCAAACCACTCGGTCCCCGCCCAATTTGCGAGCGGCATCTTCACTGGCCAGAATTACACAGGCGGCACCATCTGCATTGGCACAGCAATCATAAACGGTAAGGGGATTGGCCACCGAGTCCGAGGCAAGGGCTTTTTCAACGGTAATTTCCTTACGAAAAAGTGCTTTCGGATTGCGGGCTCCGTAGTGGTGGTTTTTAACTGCCACCTGGGCCAGTTGTTCTGCGGTGGTCCCAAATTCATGCATGTGGCGCTGGGCGAACATGGCGTAATAACCGGGGAAGGTCGTTCCAAAACCAGATTCCCATTGGACGTCGCCAACTCTTCCCATCAAGGCCAGAATTTCTGCTGTTTCAAGCTCTGTCATTTTCTGGCAACCGATAACCGCCACTACATCATGCACCCCGGCTTTAATACTCATCCAGGCGGTGCGAATGGCAGCCGATCCAGAAGCGCAGGCCACTTCGGTTAGCCAGGTGGGTTTGGGATTCAGGTTCAGATATTCCTGAATAACTCCGGCCAGGGAACGTTGCTTGTGGTACTCGGGAACCGAGCCAATAACGGTCGCTTCAATTAATTCCGGATCCAGATCACCATCGGCCAACGCTCCGCGATAGGCTTCAAAGGCAAGCTCCTGCACAGTGGCGTCACTACGCCTGCCAAAAACCGTATGACCGATGCCGACAACGCCGACTCTACTCATAATAACTCCCTAAATATATTGCCCACCGTCGACTCGGATAACCTGCCCGGTCACATGACATGCAAAATCAGAACAAAGAAAGGCCACCATGTGGGCAATGTCTGCAGGGTCGGCCAACCGACCCAACATGGATTCCCTAACAGCAGCGTTACGAAATTCAGGCGCCAGGTTGCGGGCCATTTCCGTGGCTACCATGCCGGGCGCAACAGCATTAACATTAACGTTGAATTTACCCAGCTCCCGGGCCAAAGTCCGGGTCATGGCGTTCACTCCACCTTTGGCTGCGGTGTAATTAGCCTGACCAAATTTTCCTCGTTCACCATTAATTGACGAAACATTGACAATGCTTCCGTGGCGCTGGTCTTTGAACAACCGGGCAGCTGCACGATTGAAGGTGAAATACCCTTTCAGGTTCACTGCCAGGACATCGTCCCAGGCTTTGTCGGACATATTCCAGATCACGGCGTCGCGGGTAATTCCTGCATTGCAAATCAGACAGTCGAGTCCGCCCAGTTCTTCAACAGTTTGGGCAACAGCCTCTTCAGTTGCGGCGACATCGGCAGCATCAGCAACCAATGGCAATGCCCGACGACCTTCCTGTTCAACGGCCTTAACCGTTGCCTCGGCTTCCGTCGGATCACCCACGTATGTAAAGGCCACATGGCAACCCTGAACAGCCATTTGCTGACACACGGCCGCCCCAATTCCCCGGCTTCCGCCGGTAACCAGAGCAATTTTATTATTAAGGTGAAGGTTCATAACTTGTTTATCTGTCATTTTTTACCACCGTTGAAACCATTCAGAACCATGTCAACCATTTCGGAACCCAAAGCATCGGCCGAATCGCCTTTTTCGGGCACATACCACATAAAAACCCAGTTCAGCATGCCAAAAATAAACAGGGTGCGCTGTCGGGTTTTTACATGTTCTTCAATTTCGTTCTCGGGCACGCCGAGCATTTCCCCAACCACTTCAGCCATGCACAAAAAGTACCGACGGCGTAAATGGGCAATAGCGTCGTAACGCTCATCTTTGAGTGAGCCCAACTCAAAAGTACAAACCTTAAGTTCATTAAAATGACTGATGAAGTAGGAGAGATGGTTTTTGACCAGCCGTTCTAACCGTTCTGAAGCAGACCCGCCTTCGGTGATTGTTTTTTCCTGAAGTTTCAGCAGGGAAGCAAAGGTCTTTTCCTGAATTTGGAAGAGTAAATCTTCCTTGTTCTGGAAGTAATAATACATGCCGCCCAGGCTCAGTCCCGTTTCGGCAGCAACATCTCTTATGGAAGTCTGACTGAAACCACGAGTGGCCATCAGTTCCGCCGATGCGCTCAACAAACGATCCAGTTTGGGCGCAGTGCGAGAGGTCTTGCCGCCATTGGCAACAGCTATTTCACGGGGTGCACCTTCAACCACGGTTTTTCCCCTCCAGCTTCTTCAAACCAGCCAGAATTTTCTCAGGGGTGATAGGCAAATTGGTGATGCGCACACCGCAAGCGTGATAAACCGCATTGCCAATTGCAGCCGGAATAGGAGGCAGGCATCCTTCTCCAATTTCTTTGGCCCCAAACGGACCCCGTGGCTCGTAACTTTCCACAGCCTTGGACCTGATTACGGGAGATTCGGCAATTGTCGGCACCAAATAGCCGTGCAGGTCGGGATTGACCAAACTGCCATCGGGCCGAACCAAAGTATCTTCCATTAAGGCCTCACCGAGGCCCATAATTATGCCTCCTTCAACCTGGCCGTGAAAGGTAATCGGATTGATTACCGTACCGGAATCGCTGAAGTCGTAAAATTTATCGACATCAACGTATCCGGTTTCCAAATCGACGGTGACTTCACAAACAGCAGTGGAAAAACTGTAGGCCGGCGAGGTCCCCACAGCAGCACCTTTATATTTGCCACCCAAACCCGGAGGGGGAGAATAATGCCCTGTCCCGGTTACGGGTCCATCCTGGGAGAAAACTTTACGAGCGACTTTGTCCCACTCAATGCCTACTTCAGGATGTTGGGTCACGAAGATGCGACCATCTCTGGCTTCCATGCCGTGGGCGTCGCAGCCAAGCATTATTCCGGCCATCCTCAATATCTTGGCTTTGACTTCGGCTGCGGCCATGCGCACGGCGTTTCCTGCCATCAGGGTGACACGGCTGGAGTACGATCCCAGGTCGGTTGGACCCAAAACGGAGTCGCTTTCCACCAGCCACATTCGGTGGTAGGGAATGCCCAATTCTTCAGCGGCAATTTGCGGCAGAATGGTATTGCAGCCCTGTCCAATTTCAGCGGCCGCAATATGCAGTGAGGCGGCCATGCCGTCTTCTGAAAGACGGATTAATGCGTTGGAGTGGGGGAATTTAGATCGATAAATAGGATAGCCTGCGCCGGAAACAAACCCGCCGCAACCCACACCAATTCCTTTGCCCTTGGGAAATGATTTCCGCTTCTGATCCCACTCGGTAAACTCTCTGGCCTGTTCCAGGGTTGCGGTAAATTCGCAGGATGAAACATCGAGGTCGTTGCAAGTGAGAGTATTGGGTTGCATGGCGTTTTTCAGCCGCACATCAAAAGGATCCAGATTCAGCTTTTCGGCTGCAATATCCATTAAGGCTTCAAAAGCATATCGAGGTTGTGGAACACCATGGCCGCGCATGGCTCCACTGGCTGGCAGGTTGGTGTACATGCGATAACCGTCGTATTTGTAGTTGGGAATGTTGTACAGGGTGGGAACCATGGACCCGGCATAATAAGCGGTAACAATTCCGTAAGAAGTATAGGCACCCCCATCGAGCAGAATGTGAGATTGACAGGCGGTAATAGTACCATCCTTTTTTAATCCCAGTTTCATGTCGATGTGTTGTTTGTGCCGACCCCGGAAATGATAAACCATGTCTTCACGGGAGTATTTCATCATAACCGGCCGACCGGTCATTCGGGCAAATATTACGGCGCATAAATCCAGAGGTGTAGCCTCGGCCTTGACCCCGAATCCGCCACCAACACAGGGAGTAATGGTGCGAATATCGCCTTGGGGCAGCTCAAAAATCCGGCTGAGCATGTGCCGTAAATAGTGCGGTGCCATGGACGAGGTCCAGACAGTCAGTTTGCCTGCGTGATGTTCCCAGCGAGCCACCGAGGCATGAGGCTCAATGGGCGACTGATAGGTCCGGTTGCCTTCAAAAGAATCTTCCACCACGACGTCGGCATCGGCAAAGCCTCCATCCACATCACCAAAGTGCCACTCAACCTGGGTGTTAATGTTGTTTGCGTATTTTTCACCCTCTTCAGGATGAATTTGGGGAGCCCCGTCTTTTATGGCTTCGCGTGCATCAAAAACGGCAGGCAGCTCTTCATATTCAACTTTTATCAAACGGGTGGCTTCTTCGGCAATGGCTTCACTTTCAGCCACTACGGCAGCAACTTCATCGCCCACATAACGCACACGGTCGATGGCCAAAATGTTTTCATCATAGCGAGCCGGCGAAACACCATACTTAATTGAGGGAACATCCTTGGCCGTAATAACGGCCAGAACTCCAGGCACATTCTCCGCGGCACTGGTATCGATGCTTTTTATTAAGCCATGGGCAATGGTGCTGCCCAGAATTTTTCCATGAACCATATCCGGCAGTTTTAAATCGGCAGTATATTGCTCCCGACCGGTAACTTTGTTGGGCCCGTCATAACGGGTAACACCTTTACCAACTACGCTATGATCTCGCTCTTGGTCTCGCTCATCATCGTCACCCGGTTGGGTATCGAGTTCCTTACCCTCGAATTCTTTCCAATTGCTTACGGCCTTAATAACACGCGGATAGGTGCCGCAGCGACAAAGATTTCCGCCCAGGGTTTTTTTGATTTCAGCGGTGGTCGGCTCAGGCTTTTTATCGATCAACTCCAGGCTGGAAATGATCATTCCCGGGGTGCAGAAACCACATTGCAGGGCCCCGTTTTTGATGAAGCTTTTTTGCAGTGGATGCAAATCCTGACCGTCGGCCACTCCTTCAATGGTTTTAATTTCGGCACCGTCGCAGGTAGCGGCCAGCACCAGGCAGGAGTTGACAGCTTTGCCATTCATCAGAACGCTGCAGGCTCCACAATCTCCCACATCGCAGCCACTTTTGGTGCCGGTCAAACTCAAATCTTCACGGATGACCTGTTTGAGTGTGGCTTCGGGTGAGACAGCCAGAATATGGTTCCGACCGTTGACCGAAAAATTAATCATTACGCCTTGTTTATTGTTGTTTCCCATCACTTTGCACCTTCCGCACGTTCACAGGCTTCCTGTAAGGCTCGTTGTGTCAGAACCTGGACCACATCTCGTCGATACTCAGCACTGCCGCGCAGGTCGGATATGGGTTGGGCTTCTTTGGCGGCTATGGTTCCAGCCTGAGCAAAAAGCTCGGTTCCCGGTTTCTGATCCTTAACCAGGCTTGAGGCCTCACTGGCCAATAAGGGCGTAGGGCCGACCGAACCCAGGAATATCCGGCTTTCGGAAATGACCCCATTTTCCATTTGCACCCAGGCGGCCACCGAAGCCACAGCCAGGGCCGATCCACGCCGCAAAGCAAAGCGCTGGAAGCTGGACCCGGAATTTTTTGGCTGTTGTGGAATCCGAATTTCAGTCAGAATTTCACCGGGATTGAGCATGGTCACTCTTGGGGCCAGGACAAATTTTTCTGCTTCCACGGAACGAGTTCCTTCGGGCCCTGCCAAGACAATTTCCGCTCGGGCAGCACAGGCAATGGGGGGCGTATCGGAACAGGGCACTCCACAACAGAAATTCCCGCCCATTGTGCCTCGATTACGAATCTGGCGCCCGGCCATGGTTTCGATGGCATCGCAAAGGGCAGGAAACCAGTTTTTGACGTTTTCACATTCAGCTATGTCAGTTAATGGAGCCAAGGCGCCAATAACGAGGGTATTTTCCTCTATTTTGATGTTTTTTAACTCATTCAGGTGACCTAAAGAGATAACATGGTTAACTTTTTTGCGACCAGATCGTAAATCAACCAAAAGTTCAGTCCCACCAGCCAAAAAAGCTGACTGTCGACCAAATTCGAGCCCCAGGGCGCAGGCTTCGGCAGTTGTTGATGGTTCATGAAATTGGAAATGACCTAAAGACATGAGGTTATGCCACCTTATGAGAGTTAAATGTTTTTCGAACTAACGTTCGTTAGACTACTCTGAGCGGGGGTGGCAAGTCAATACAAATCGATATGATTTTGAAAGCCTGGAGTTATTTGTTTTCAAAATAATCAGGTCAAAAAATTGAGTCCGAAAATCAAGATCCAAACACCCAGAAAAAAAGCCCCCCGAACACAATTCCAGGGGGCCAATTATTAACACGTACGGGACATGTCTATTCTTCAGAAGGTTTAGGCAAAACAGCCTCAAACATCTCGTCATCCATTAAGGCCCCAGCAGCAATAAGCTGACGGTACTGGACAAAATCGATGGTATCAAAACCAGTGGTTTTCCGATTATTGAAGGCCGTAAAACCAAGGAATGCCTCGCCACTCATGTTGGCGGCAAGCCAGTGGCGGTTCGCCAGTTTGGTCTGATCCCAGAAGAATTTCTTTTTGGCCCTGATGCCGTCAATGGACTTTATCAGGCAACCGGGAAAGAGATTCACAAATCGCCAAACAATTTTATTGATTTCAGCATCCAGTCCGGAAAGATCCACTTCACCGGTTTTCAGCATTTGACGGGCCTGTTTACCAGCATCGCCAGTTTTCATCTCTCCGTAAACCACGGCACCGTCTTCCAGATATTTCTCAGTGACCACACCAGGGTTGCGTACAATTTTGTCACCAATTTTCAAAGCTGGAACCGCTGCGGTAATCAAACCTTTCTGCTTCATTTTATAGGATGACCACATTTCGCAGGAAATGCAATTCCACATGGCATCTTCGGTGGGAAGCATCCAGGGCAGAAAATCGGTGCTGCCGCCATCGGGCGCCGAACCGTGCTTGGGTCCCGACTGGCCAAAGATGGCCAGGTCAGATGAAAGGGTCAGATCGCAAGCCATTCCAATTTCCTGGCCACCGGCAATCCTCATGCCATTAACACGACAAATGGTCGGCTTTTTGCAGCCCAAAATACCATCGACCATGGCGTTAAAAAGATCCATGTACTCGCCGTATTCATTGGGACGACGGCTATAATATTCCGAGTACTCCTTGGTATTGCCACCCGTACAAAAAGCGCGGTCGCCGGCACCAGTGAAAATTACTGCCACCACACTTCGGTCGGAAGATGCAGCCTGAAAGCCAGCAATAACGCCTTTGACCATTTCCGTGGTATAGGAATTGTATTGGGCCGGGTTGTTCAAAGTGATCCAGGCCGTGAAAAGGCCTTCCACGGTATTGCCTTTGGCATCAACGACGGGACGTTTCTCAAATACCGTGCAGGGAGCTTCGGTTCCCCAATGCTCGGTTCCAAACAGTGCATGGTTCTTTTTTTCGTTATCGCGGGGTAACCAATCGAGTGACATTCTGCAGTCCTCCAAATTTAAGGTGTAGGCTATCGAAAAGCCGGAATTCCTGTTATTTCAGCCCCAACGATGAGCGTATGCACATCGTGAGTGCCTTCGTAAGTGATGACCGATTCCAGATTGGCCATGTGTCTGCCGGGGGAGAACTCGTCAGTAATTCCGGCGGCTCCCAAAATATCTCTGGCTGTTCGGGCGCATTCCAGAGCCATGGCTACGTTGTTGCGCTTGGACAGTGAAACAATAGGGGTGGGGTTTATGCCATCATCTTTTAATCGTCCCATTTGCAGGCAAAGGCCCTGGGCTTTGGTGATTTCGGTCAACATATGCACCAGTTTTTGCTGCACAAGTTGAAAAGACGCGATGGGTTTGTTGAACTGTTCGCGTTCACCGGCATATCGCAGGGCAGTATCATAACAATCGGCTGCGGCACCAATAACACCCCAGGCAATGCCATATCGTGCTTGGTTCAAACAGTTCAAAGGAGCTTTTAGGCCAATAGCACCCGGAAGTCGGCTGCTTTCCGGCACCCGAACATCATCAAAAACCAGTTCGCCGGTATCGCTGGCCCGCAAACTGTATTTACCGTGAATTTTATTGGTGGAAAAACCAGGCATGGATCTTTCAACCAGAAAACCGCGAACTCCTTCTTCAGTGCGGGCCCAAACCACAGCCACGTCGGACATGTTGGCGTTGGTAATCCAAAGCTTGGTTCCGTTAAGAATCCAGTGGTCTCCATCGCGAACGGCCCGGGTTTCCATTCCACCTGGATCTGATCCATGATTAGCCTCGGTTAAGCCGAAACAACCAATTTTTGTTCCCGCGGCCAGTTCGGGTAACCAGCGTTCTTTCTGTTCATCGGTACCAAAATTGGCGATGGGCCACATAACAAGGCTGCCCTGAACCGAACAAAAACTGCGCAATCCACTGTCACCGCGTTCCAGCTCTTCGCAGATGATTCCATACATGGTTCCACTCAAGCCCGGGCAGCCAGGTCCCTTGATGCTTGAACCCAGCAGGCCCAGTGACCCCAACTCGGGAATCAATTCGGTGGGAAAGGTACCAGCCTTAAAATGTTCCTGCACTACTGGCATGAACCGATTTTCAACAAATTGACGTACAGTCTCCCGCACGCTTCGTTCTTCGTCATTGAGGTTGCGATCGAAGTGATAAAAATCGACACCGGAATAACTAGCCATCCTGAGGACCTTTCCAAGGGGTTAATTGAGTTGGAATTGAAGTTGAATTTACTGTAAACGAAATTTGCTCAGGATACAAGAGTCAGTTACCGTCATTTGGGAAATAGAATTTTGAAGAGGGTGCAATGTTTAAACCGGGTCTCTATATGGAGGCTGAGTTTATAGAGGAATCCAGCCCTCTGATTAATCAGAAGGCTGGGGGAAATTCAGGTTTTCCTTAACAA
>JAAEOA010000435.1 GCA_024223715.1 bacterium
ACCCAAATTTTGACCAATCCCGCGGTCAAATTCCACCCTACCAAAATTATTTTCACCATTCCCTATTTTGGGCTGGCGTCCTTGCGCTCTTTCTGATATATAATGGATATGTTGCCCATTACCATCAGAAAAAAGACCATCACCGGCACTGATATTGTCCAAATCCAAGACACGGTAAATGAGTACTGGAGTCAAGGTCGAAAGCATATATCCAAGGTCCTTTGCCGCCAGTGGAAATGGGTCCAGCCAAACGGCCGCCTTAAGGACATGGCATGTCGCGAGCTGCTATTGACCCTGAGCCGAAAAAGCCTAATCAATCTTCCGCCAAGGCTCAGTAGTGCCAACAATGAAAAACGAAATCGAACCATCCCCATCGTTAATATCGATCAATCCCCTTTACACGATAAACTTGGCAATCTGGCTCCCGTTGAACTCAAGCCAGTAAGAAATACCACCCTCGAAGCCTTGTACAATTCCCTGCTCCAGCAGCACCATTACCTGGGCTATCGTCAGATCGTCGGCCTCCGGCTCGTCGAGGCATAACGAGACTACGCTTTGGAGAGCAATCATCTTAAATACATCGCCTTTATCGCTGGTCGGCCCGTGGCCTGCCTGGGCTGGGGTTCGGCCGCCTGGAAAATCAAATCCAGAGACGATTTTGTCGGCTGGAACCCTAAGACCAGAAAGGACAACCTGCATTTTGTGGCCAACAACACCCGCTTCCTTATTTTACCCTGGGTTTCTGTCAAATGTCTGGCGTCAAAACTGCTGGCCTTAAATGCCCGAAGAATCTGCGCGGACTGGCTTCAAACC
>JAAEOA010000436.1 GCA_024223715.1 bacterium
AAACGGATCTTTATCATCAGATGGAGGGTTAACTGTTGGTCTAGTTGCAATTTCCGTTTTTCCCGAATATGAATATTCCCTTGAGATTCTCCAAAACTCTCTATCTCCAATTTTAAACCCATAGGCTCCAACTGGTTTCCCATGCCCTTCTGCCAGGGCCCGGTTAAAATTTTCAACATCCTCAGCTGAATATCCTTCTGGTATGTTGAATCCACCACCTCGGAATTCATTTACCGCAAGGCCATTTGGAAAGTACTCATCTTCTTTATGAACCATTTTAAATCCATCACTTCCAAGTTCTCCTATATTAAAAAAACCAGTAAAAGCAAAAATAAAAACTGAAGCCGCAACAGCCCTGACAAAATTCTTTTTCCTACGTTTGACCCGGGAAGTCCTTTCAGTTTCCATTTTCTTGTGAAAACCCTTTAGCATTCGCTCCGTATCTTTATTGAATTCCGGTTCAGGAGGCATAAGGCTTTTAAGCAGGTTATCAAGACCATCTGGGGTTTCATTGTTGGAGTTTTTTTCAAATGAACTCATGATTAAAACGCCTCCCCACTTTGGAGATCAAAATCCCATTTCTTTCGATCGGACTGGCCTTCCCCTGTATCAATGATTCCATCAAAGGAATTCAAACTCAGCCCCTTATCCTTCAATCCTTCATGCAATTTGGCCCTTCCTCTTTGGAGATGAGATTTAACTGTTGGCTCTTTCATCTTTAGCACTTTTGCAATATCTCTTGTACCCAGGCCGTACCAAATAAATAGCTCCAGACAATTCCTTTGGGGGCCAGTTAGTGTGTTAAAACACTCATCAAGAATCAATTGGTCTTCTTTTCTGCTCAAATTAGTGCTTGGAGAATGGCTACTATTGCAGGGAATCGCTTCAAAATCCAAAGGCGCTTTACTTATCCGGTACTGCTCCTTCCGCCAGTTATTTAAAACATTATTGGCAATCTTGAATAAAAAAGCCAAGAGCGATATCCCACGCCACTCAAAGGTAAGGAAACGGTTAAAAGCCCTCACAAAAGTCTCTTGAGTTAATTCAGCCGCTACCTCATCATCTCCAACTCTACTCATTAGATACCTCGAAATTGTGGGAGAATACTGTAAAAAAACCCGATCGTACTCTTTGGGGTCTTTCTTAAAGCGGATCAACCACAACCGTTCCTGCTCAAGCTTGCCATTATCTGCTTTCATTTATTAAATCCCGAAAGATGGTGTTTGGATGCATATTTAAAAAAAAAGCCTTCGAGGAGTAGCAATCCTCTCTGGCTTGATCACTAATAAATCTACCATATTTTTTGTAATTTGTCTATTCTTTGAGAAACAATTGGCTTTTTTGGTCCCGATCTTTGCGTAACCGTTCGTTCTAACGACGTAGGCGGCTAATCAAGGTGGCTTGACAGGTCTGACAATCTTTACCGGGAAATGGTTGGGCTTTATCGGTTCGAAACTGGTTTATCCAGCAACGGGGAGTACTCATTCCAACACCTCCTGGTTACACAATAATAGCCTTTTCGAGATGTCGGAAATTGGCAGACAAGTACACTCCCACTACATTTCATTAGTAAACCCATCATCACTCAATAAAAAGGCCCTCCATGACAAACAATGACATCATCACCCGCCTGCGCTACACATTCGACTACAAAGACCCAGAGCTCGTCACAATTTTCGCCGCAGCCGGGCACACAGTCACCGAGGATCAGGTTAAAAACTGGCTCTCCCGTGAAGAAGATCCTTCCTTCGTAGAGCTCAGCGATAATGAGTTGGCCCATTTCCTCAACGGCTACATCAACCACCTGCGCGGCAAACGTCCCGGCCCGCAAGCAGTAGCCGAAATGCGCCTCAACAACAATCTCATCGCCACCAAGCTGAAGATTGCTTTGGGTCTGAAAGGGGAGGATATGATCAACCTGCTCGACCTCGCTGATTTCCGTATCAGCAACCATGAGCTTAGTGCATTTTTCCGCAAACCCGGTAACAGGCACTTCCGGAACATGAACGATCAGGTGCTACGGTATTTTTTGCGGGGCCTGCAACTGAAGCATCGGCCGTAATGGAATGACAGCGGCCAGATGCCTAACTTAACTGATTCCGATGACTGAAGTCCGTTTTCCTGCCATCAGAAATCAAAGAAACGACCATGTTTTTTATTCTATACGCCACCCTCACCCACAAAAACAACAACCCTGCCAAAAGAACCACCGAAGCCCCCAATTGCCAAGCCTCAGGCACCCAAACCAACAATCGCCCTTTCCAACTCAAGGGCAAAACAACCGAAATCAAAATCAAAAACAAGACATTCAAAACCCGATGCCCAGATAAAACCCACAAACGTAATCCCGTCACCTTTTCCTGCTGAGGAACATCCAAATCCGAATATCCCAAGCCATCACAAAAGGCCCAATAACCATCGGTCCGAATGAATGGGGTCAAGCTCCACGCCACAGCAAAAAATGTCATCTTGGCCGCTAGAAAGAAGGCTGATTCACCCCACGAAAAAAACGTTGCCCCCGCAACCAAAACACTGCCCAGAGCAGACTGAAAAGCAACTCCCGCCAAATCCACTTTTAATTTTCCTCGAGTCGGCAACTGAGAAATCGCCGAAACGTCATTGTGCAAAACGGGTATCACAAAGAGCATTCCCCACCCCATGCCCCCAGCCGGATACCCCTGACGAGCCAAAGCCGCCGCATGGCCAAGTTCATGCACAACAGCACCCCACAAAAACAGCAAAAGCCCCAGCACCCAATGCCAGGGTTGCAAAAGTTGTTTCCCCTCAACCTGAATCAAAAAAACAAATCCACACACCCCAATCATCCCCAAAGCCACCAACATCCAACCCGAAGCTAACCACTCCAATGGCCTTGCCAAACAGGCGGTCTGCCCAGCAGAAAAAAGGGAAACTCTCCCCCACAACGACGAATGGGATAGTCGTTGAGGTCGGAACTCCCCCGGTTCCCCTTTTTCCGCCAGATTAGCCGCTACCTGTACCAGTTGCCCGTCATCCCAGCCCCAACTTTGAGTTGAATTGCCAAACCTAAGACGCTGCAAAATTTCACCATAATCCGGATTACGTCCCTGAAAATCGGCCAGGCATTCCGCTTGAACTCTCGGAAACATGATCCGACGAAAACCTGTATTTATAATCCAGGGCCCGGAACGATGTTTCAGAACCTGCCAGGTGCTTTGCATTTCACCCACCCAACCGGGCCATGCCCAGCAGACACAACCGCAAAGCATGGAACTTCACCCAGTGCAGTCCATGTTCTTCGCTCAGGTTTTCCAGGGTGGGCTGGCCGTCTCGCAAAACTTGTAAATCTTTATCCCGCAAACCTTCGGCTGGGTAAAATCTATCTTCGGTTAGATCTGCCAGGACATCGCCCGGCCAAACTTCCACCGTTCGATCCAGAATCAAACGCACCGATTTTGATGACCGCTGCAAACAAATATTGAAAGCGTGAATGAAGTCGTCCCTTAACCCTGTGGGAACCCTTGTCGATTCGCCTAACTGAGGATTGAAACAGGCGCTGGCCTGGCGCAGCATAGTCCAGTAATGCCACTGTTCTGGACGGGAAAAAATCTGGCTGAAAATCCAGTCGAAATACAACCGAGTGACAATACGAGGATCATCTTTCCTGGACCACTTATGGGTCTTTTGTTTTTCCCAAACCACTTCCCCTGCCGGATTCCAATGCAGAGCCACCGGGTGCACCGGACACTGCAGCCGGCAAATCAATCTAGCCACCCCCGTACGCACTTTTACATCCCGCCCGGGCAAAGTGAAGTCGAGGCCATTTTTTCTAGTCCCATTCATGCCATCGGAGCCATTATTCCCGTCTAAATAAATCAGCACCGGACGGCCGGCTTTGACCACGGCAAACAGACGCCGCACAAACCCCGGTTCTCCCACCACAATCCATTCCACTTCGCTTTTGTGTCCCAGGCGTTTGTTCAAACGGGTGGTTGAATCGAGATGATTTTTTTTGGCTGTGGGATTCAGAAGAATGACCGGATCGAGTCCGGCGGCCAAATAGGGTTCGGCCAGCAAATTGTACGGACCCTGGTGAAACGAGAGAATCAGACCCGAGCGGAGTTCCGGGTTTTCTTTCAAAAATCTGCGTCCGGGGGCCAGAATGCTCTGGTCCCCCTTACGCAGTCCGGCAAAAGCCTCCCGTTCTCTTGCCAGCAACTGTTGGTGCTCTTCCCTGAGCTCCAAATAATCGTCCCATTCCGCTTCGGGCCACAAAGCCCGCATGGTCCACAAATCCCAGGCCGCTGACGGATGATTAGCGATGGCCTGAGCCCGTCCGTCGGGCCCGAAACTCCTCAGAGTTCCGGACCTCGACAGGCGGTGAGATTCTGTCGTTTTGGACATTTTATTCACCTGTATCGATAAAGCCTGGGCCATATTCGGAATCAATCGGTTGAATTTCGAAATTGATATCGTTGTCATGGCATTTTTCATGGCAGCTTCCACCCTCAAGCATTCCGTGGTCGCTAATCCCTCCGTTGGGCATCAGGGAACTCACTTCCAACCGTTCTTCAAGCTGGTGAATGTCGAGTGCTTCGAGACTGCGATTCAAATCTGATTGTTTCATTGTTTCCTCCTTGAAACTCTGAGCTACGGGTTGACATGATCCATTTCGCAATACTGAAGCCAAAACCCTAACCAATGTCAAAACAATGAGTTAACCTAATGCCCGCAGAAATGTGGCTAAAAAATGACCCCGCAGCTTTACACCACGGGGTCATTCTGTATTGAAGAATTGACAGAGAATCAGGTGGCTGCAAAAACCTCCACCTTGTAACCAGAATATTTACGAATATTGATAACTCCCGTATCGAAAATCAGATACTGAGCCTTGATTCCCTGCAGAACCCCGCCGGCGACCGGATCCTTGTCCAAATTCAAACTCTTTACCTTATCCGGCCAATTCAAAACCGGGAATTCAAAATGATGCTCCAAGCGCTCCAATGGCGACAAAATCCCCTGCACACCCCACTCTTCCAATCGAGACACCACCCGCTGCACAATCTCACCCATATCCCTGTCTTCAGGGTTTCCCTTGAGCATTCGAGTCCAATGAGTTTTGTCGGCAAACCCCTCACTGGTGAGGCGTTTTTCCACTTCGCCAACAGCCCGCCGGTTGGGCAGCAAAGCCACCGGAACCGCGGTCACCGCCCCCTGATCAATCCAACGCGAAGGAATGTTTAACTGTCGCGTAATTCCCACTTTCACTCCCGAAGTCAACGAGCAGTATAAATAATGGGGAAAGAAACAAACTTCCTGGGCAAACTCTTCATCCCGGCACGGATTATCAGCGTCTCCATGATGACACAATTCCGGTTTGACGATGCAAATATCGGCCTCGGCCCGGCTGCGGGTGCAGGGAAAACAGAATCCCTGGCCAAAGGTCTTTTTGATTTTGCGACCGCAGGCCGTGCAGTGAATTTCACCCGTGAAACGAATTTCAAGCTTTTGGCCCAGAAAATCGTTCACCAGAATGTCCGGACCTCGCTTGTCTTTTTCAAAACGACCGTCGGTCAAACGATATTGCACAGGCTCAGCTGCCTGCACCTTCATTTTGCTCAGCGAACCTGACCAAACGGATTTTAATTCTAAATTAATTGTCAATTTCAATATTCCTTCTCATTCCTGCATGACAGAATCAAACCGGACAGTTAAACTGACGGTAATTCAGTGAACCACAAACCCAAACAACCTGGAGAACGGATGCTCAACAGGATTTGGACTTTTTTCTTCGTCGCAGGCTTTGCCGCCGCCATCGTACGTTCTTTTACCGGCCATACGGAGGTATGGCAGGAAATGGTCGCCTCCAGTTTTGACATGGCCGAAGTGGCCTTCAAGATAGCATTGGGTTTGACCGGTGTCATGTGTCTGTGGTTGGGAATCATGCGCATTGGCGAAAAAGGCGGAGCCGTAGACTTGCTGGCCAAAGCTTTCGGGCCCCTTTTGCGACGATTGTTCCCTGGCATTCCCGTCGGCCATCCAGCTACCGGCAGCATCGTCATGAACATGGCGGCCAACATGCTGGGCCTGGACAACGCCGCCACACCCCTGGGTCTGAAGGCTATGAAAGACCTGCAGGAAATCAATCCCAACAAAGACACCGCCAGCGATGAGATGATTTTGTTTATGGTCATTAATACCTCTGCGGTGACCATTATTCCTATCACTATCTTCACCTATCGCGCCCAAATGGGAGCCGTCGATCCAACCGATATTTTCCTGCCCATTCTTATTGCCACTTACTGCAGCACTCTGGCTGGGTTGCTCATCACCTCAGCCTTCCAGAAAATTGAACTCTACAACCCGGTGGTTTTCTCGTATTTGTCAGGAATGACCCTGCTCATTGCCAGCCTGGTGGCTTATTTTGGAAACCTGGAAAAAGAAGTCATGCAGAGCCAGGCATCGCTTTTGGCCAACTTCCTGATTTTTTCAGTCATTATCAGCTTTATGCTTGGCGCTATCAGCCGAAGGATAAACCTGTACGAGACTTTTGTTGAAGGTGCCAAAGATGGCTTCAAAGTCGCCATTGGCATTGTGCCGTATCTTGTAGCCATGCTGGTGGCCATTGGAGTTTTCCGGGCCAGCGGCGCTCTCGATATTGTTCTCGATGCGGGTCGCAGCCTAGCCACTTCGGTGGGACTGGATGCCCGGTTTATCGATGGTCTGCCCACCGCGTTCATGAAACCACTCAGTGGAAGTGGCGCCCGGGGCATGATGATCGAGACCATGCAGACACACGGGGCAGACAGCTTTGCCGGCCGTCTCGCCAGTGTCATACAGGGTAGCACCGAGACCACTTTCTACGTGCTGGCCGTCTATTTTGGGGCCGTGGGAATTCGCAAAACCCGACACGCAGTGATCTGTGCTTTGGTGGCCGATGCTGCCGGAATATGTGCAGCCATCGCGGTGACTTACTTTTTCTTTGCCTGATTTAAAGGAGATGCCTTGCTCGTTTTGGATTTCATTTTCTGGTTGAGTGTGGCTCTGGTCGTGTATGTCTACGCGGGTTATCCGGTTATTGCCGGATTGCTGTCGTGGGTATTTCGGCGCAAAGTCCGTCAGGCAGAACCTGGATCCTTCACTCCTTCGGTCACCGTGGTCATTGCCGCCTTCAACGAGGCCGCCCACATTGAAGAAACCGTTCTGAACAAACTGGAAATCGATTATCCCGCCGAAAAAATTAATGTCATCGTGGTCTCAGATGAAAGCGAAGACGGCACCGACGACATCGTCAACGCCATTGACGATGACCGGGTGCAACTGATCCGCCAGGTTCCCCGGGCAGGAAAAACCTCCGGTCTGAATTTGGCCCTGCCCGAAACCACCGGCGAAATTGTGGTATTCAGCGATGCCAACAGCCTTTACCAAAACGATGCACTGAAACACCTTGTAGCCGTATTTGCCGACCCCGAAGTTGGCTACGTTACCGGCCGCATGGTTTACAAAGCCCCCGATGGTTCCCCCACCGGCGAAGGCTGTTCCACGTACATGAATTATGAAAACAAACTGCGCTCCATCGAAACCGACCTCGGCAGCATTGTGGGAGTCGATGGTGGCGTCGATGCCATCCGCCGTGAAATTTACACTCCCATGAATGCCGACCAATTGCCTGACTTTGTTCAACCACTGACCGTTCGCGAACAGGGTTACCGCGTTGTTTACCAGCCGGCGGCCCTGCTTTATGAAGATGCCCTGGCCGATACCAGCGATGAATTTCGCATGCGTGTACGAGTTGGCCTTCGCGCCTTTCATGCCCTGAAAGACAAGAGCAACCTTCTTAATCCATTTTCCTTCGGAATCTTTTCCTGGCAACTGCTTTCTCACAAAGTCCTCCGATATTTGGCTTTTCTTTTCATGGCCCTGGCCTTTGCAGTAAACATTCCCCTTGCCTTTGAAGGTGGATTTTTCTGGCCAGGAATCATGGCTGCCCAAGTCCTCTTTTATCTGACGGCAATTCTCGGTCACGCCACCCGGACAAAAAACATGCCCGCCATTGTAGGACTTGTTTATTACCTCTGTGTTCTGAATGTGGCCAGTGCTCGGGCATGGGTGCAGTTCCTCAGAGGCCGGAAACAAGTTATTTGGAAACCGAGAACCTGATGAGTGATTTGACGAGTAGGCCGATGAATAAGAAACGCCCAGCCTGCGCCCTGCCCGCTCCTTCTTTTCTGGACCGGTGGCAAGCCTTGTTGGCCATATCATTATTGTTCCTGATTCCATTCTTCCTGCCCATTCCCATGGAACTGAGAAGGCATCCGCTTATTGGACATTTGGGCGATCAGGTTCATGTTCCTTTTCTGATGATTTTGACATTATTGATGTACTGGAAAGGACCTTTTGCCTGCCGTCTGAAGGGGGCGGTTCTGGCTGGTGTTATTCTGGGTGCGGGTATCGAACTTTTACAACTCCTCGTAGGTCGAGCTGCCAATGTCGCCGACTTCGTTCTGGATTTGGCCGGCATTGGCATGGCTTTGGGGTTGGTTTTTTGGAAAGGATACAAAAAATCCTGGGGATTGGGATTAATCTGCGGAATTGCTCTATTGCTTTCAGCCCAACTGTATTTTTTGCCCGGACTGATTATGGGCAGCTACCAAACCCGGCAAGCATTTCCCCTCATTTCAGATTTTAATAATCCCCAGGAGCATTGGCTCTGGCACGGAACTTACGATGCCGCTGTGGACCTGATTCTTATTGACGACTCACCCACGGGTGAAGGTATGGTCCTGCAGCTGGAAAGTGGTCCACCGAGCAAATGGCCCGGGGCCAAAATGCAGCATTTCCCCCACGACTGGTCTCAGTACAAAACCCTGAAAGTGGATGTCAGGCATGTGACTGAAAACCGGGAACAAGTACCCTTTTCCCTTAGGCTGGATGACTTTCAATCCCGGTTGAAGCTGGATTGGGCCAGCAAGAGCTTCATTGCCACCAACCAATGGGAAACCTTTTCCATGCCCATTGATGAACCCAAAGTCAGTCATGGCGACAGGAGCCTGAATATGGAAGACCTGTCTCATTTTTTGATTTTTCTGAGTGATAAAAATGATTCTACGGTGATTCAGGTTGATAACATCAGGTTGGAATAAAACAGTAACCTGTTAAGTCACTTCCATTACTGCCGAAAATCTCCCCATGGAAAACTACCTCATCTGGCTGATCCCCACTGGGATCATCGCCCTTGCAATGGGCTTCAAATACTGGCGTTACCAACGCCAGACGGTGGGGCTTGCTATTGGCGTTTACGATTTTTGCCACGAAGGCCATGTGAATTTGCTGCGCCGGGCGGCCCAGCAGTGCGACCGTCTGGTGGTGGCTGTCCACACCGATCGTTCGGTGCGAGATTACAAAGGACTTCAACCAGCCAATAGCGAACGCGAGCGGGCGGCCACCATTGAAGCTCTGGGTTTTGCCCATAAGGTGATCATCGACAGCGACCGGGAAAAAATCTGCCGTAAAAACCGGGTGAAGAAAATCTTCCACGGCGACGACTGGACTATCGGGAAATATCGCCAACATTGGGGCGAAGAACTCATCGACAACCTGGGAATTGAAGTGGTTCTGCTGCCCCATACTCCTGGCATCAATAGCACCACCATGCGAGCAGAGACCCCAAAAATTGGCTGGTGGCTTTACAGCTCTGTTCCAGGCTGGAGTCGTTCACATATTTTCAGTCACTTAAAAGGCCTGTACGACGCCCTTGGTGGAATCTGGTTCCTGGCCCGCACCGGACGAGAAGCCGTTCGTGAAGTTTTTCCCGATGCGCCTTGTGTTTTCCTTGAGTCAGGTCAGGATTCGGCAACCGCAGTGAAGAGCATCGAGCATCACGATTTGGATGTTATGGTCACCGCACACTTCAACTACGAAAGCATGGTCGGGGTCCTCAGCAAGCTGGAAAAACCCATTTCCCTGGTGGTTCTCTCCCACGGTCGAAGTGGTAAAAAAGGAACCAGTGCCGATGTGGCCAACGAACGGGCTTCCGAACCATCCTCCAATTTCACTGAAGGGCCTCAAGTCGATGGCGGACGCTTTGAAAAAATTGACAACCTGACTATTTATGATTGGTCCTTTGCCACAAACAGCTACACGCATCTGGATTCATTTCTGAAATCAGGTGGCTCGTTCCAAAATGAAGTTCCGGCCGGCAAACCAAAAATCCTGATTCTGCCCACATGGAGTAACAATGTAGATGACCAGGGTCTAATTCTGGCTGAACGGTGGTTGACTGTTTTTAAAGATATATCGAAGGATCACGACTTACTGCTATCACCGCACCCTCTGGCAGAAAAGAAGGTTCTGGATCGTTTTGCCAAAACTACCGGAGCGACGATACTGCCGGCTGAGGGCCATAGCCATGTGCATGTGCCCAAAGCCCATTTGACAATTTGCGATCTGTCGGGTGCTTTCTGGGAAGCGCTCCTGTTTGATACCCCAGCAGTTTTGGCCTCTTCCACCAAACCCAAAACCTGGGACGACAGCCTGGCTCCGACAAAATCGCGATTAAAAAACACAGTGCCTGAATGCACTCCCGATGATCTGGCAAAAACTGTTCGGGAGCTGGTTGGCAAAAGATCGCCTCAACAAAATTCTTTGGCCGAAGAACGACTGGGACGGGTTGACGGCCATGCCACCCAACAATTGATGGACAACATCACCAGCCTGTTGAGCACCACAAGCAAGTCTTCACCAACGGCATGAAAAAAGGGCGCCCGAAAGCGCCCTTCATTTCTCCAAATTTTCTTACTTTAACTTCAGAAAAATAATTTCCATGGGTGCCGCTTCTTCATCCTCTTCCTCGGTTGCCCCAGCGCCGCCTGACATCAGGGAATTCAACGCATCGGTAAATCCGGTCACCAGTACGGCAGAGCCCTCTTTGGTCCAGAATAGTCTGTCGGCTATGCCATCACCCTCACATTGAGCGGCCATCTGTTTGATAAAATTACCCTTTTTGTCGAACACATCATAAGTGGCCATACGGCCCTCCGGTTGTTCAAATCCGGAACGACTGTGCGATACCCAGAGGTTCCCGTCCGGCCCCATGGCCAGGCTGCCAATGGCTGGTTCCACCTCTGACATGGCAAATTTGGCACCCGGGACCTGAGAGAGCTGGGCCTCGGCAATGGCATTAATCCGGCGGCTTTCTTTCTCGGAACGAGGCCGGTTCACAAACTCCCGCTCAATGATGCGGTCCAGGGTTCCGTCAGCATGATAAACTTCAATTTGGTATTGGTTGCGGATCCGGTTCAAATACACTCGGCCATCTTCGGCCACGACCATACAACGATATCGAACTTCATTCTGCTCGTCTTCTTTGACGTCAATTTTGGTGAAATCCATTTCAGTTATTATTTCCACATACCTAACAGTTTCACTGCCCTCTGAATCGAAACCAGAGACAAAACCAATCTCGGTTCTGCTGGTGGGGCCGGCCTGTTTGAAACTTTTTCCCGTGGCCGTAAGCTGACCATCGAGGCCAACCCTGCAGTCCATCAGGAAAAGAAATCCGCCTTCTTCCACCACCGGCTGGAAAACACCCTGCGGATTCCCCTGCAGGTCGAGCATGGTCACTTTGCCGGGAAAACTTTGCACCAGGCCAATTTTCCCACCAGGCAAAAGCAACATGTCAGAAGGATTTCGGGTTTCCCCCGGCCCTTCGCCCTCCCGGCTGATGGTATCGAGGCGTTCACCGTCCGTTGAATAAACCGGAACCTCGGACAAACGGGTATCCAGAAGATAAATATTTCCCTCTTCGCCAACCGCCACCTGGCTGATCAAACCAAAAAAGTCATCACCGTCTTCTCCACCGGCTCGCCAAACTTCATCGAATACCAGAAGTTTTGTTCCCTGTTCCGGTTGATCGCCGTTCATGATATGCAACTCGCCATCGATCGTTTTTTCGACACCCGCCCACGCCCCTTGAACAACCAAAACTAATAATAAAGCCAATATTTTTAGAGTATTCATGATTTACCTCCAAAAGACCTCCCGGTCCCAGTTATGTTTTTTGAAAACCTCACGATTTACGATCGGTTCAATTTTTGTTTCAACCCAAACTTTTGACGGATCTGGACTTTCCTGTACCGCAGGTTACCTTGCGAACATGATCAAGCCAACAAAACTCTCCACTCTTTTTAAATTTTGGCTGCCGTTGCAGTCCACTTGGTTAATGATGGCCATTGAAGGGCCCTTATTGACTGCGGTCATCGCTCGCATGGTCGAACCCAAGCTAAACCTTGCAGCATACGGTGTGGCTTATGCTTTAGCCATCATGGTCGAAGCGCCGGTCATAATGATGATGAGCGCCGCCACTGCCTTGGCTGACTCGGCCGAAAACATGCGTCGCCTACGGAATTTCACTTGGTTTTTGAACATCGGAATCACCTTTTTCATGATGGTCCTTATTTTCTCTCCCGCCTGGAATCTGGTCATCACAAATTGGATGCGGCTCGACCCGGAAGTTGCCCGACTCACCCGCGGTGCTCTTATAATAATGCTACCCTGGCCCGCCGCCATAGGTTACCGGAGGTTTTATCAGGGATTATTAATTCGTACCGGGCGCACCCGAAGGGTTGCTTATGGAACAGGCATTCGCTTGACCGCAATGGCTGTTACAGCCCTTATCCTGACTCTGAAAACTAACATACCCGGAGCTTGGATTGGAGCCGGCGCCCTCAGTGTGGGTGTTTTGTTTGAGGCTGTCGCCAGCCACATCATGGCCCGTCAGAGTATCTTGCAAATACTGTCCGAAACTTCGAAAAAACTCATGAGTTACAGTGAAATAATTCATTTTTATTATCCTCTGGCCCTGACCTCAACAATTTCACTTCTGGTGCATCCCATGGTGACCTTCTTTCTGGGGCAATCGCGCAACAGTCTGGAATCGCTAGCTGTATTGCCTGTTATCAACGCCCTGGTTTTCATTTTCCGTACTCCCGGACTCAGCTTTCAGGAAGTGGCCATCACCATGCTGGGCCGGTCAGAAAATAATCTGCAGCAAGTTAAGAAATTTGCGGCCTATCTAGCCATAGCTGCTGCCAGTGCCTTGGGTCTGATTGCCCTGACACCCTTGGCCGATGTTTGGTTCCAAGGCTTGTCCGGCCTGACCCCTGAGTTGGCTGTTTTCACCCGCATTCCTATTCGGATTCTGGTTCTAATGCCTGCTTTGAGCATCATTTTGTCTTTTCAAAGGGCTTTCCTGGTAAGCAAACGGAACACCGGTCCTGTTACCTGGGCCTCCTCATTGGAAGTTGTTGGAATTTTAGTGACTCTGGTAATAACCCTGAACGCAGGCCACTGGATTGGTGCCACTGCTGCGGCCTTTGCTTTCATGGTGGGACGTTTTATGAGTATACTGTATCTACTGAAATCAACCCGGTGAACCCCAATCGAAAGACCATCTCTTGCGCCTGACTTTGCTAATCAAAAAATACGGCCTGATTCTCGTACTGACCACTGCCATTGCTTTTCTGCATTACAGTCATGAATCGACCATTCACGAATTGCATGGCGTTTATAAGCTGTTCTTCTTTGTACCCATCATTCTGGCAGCTTTCCGGGGCGGAAAAATTGGAGGATTAGTGATCAGTGCCGTTGTGGCCGCAGCCTTTTTTCCCCATGCTTTTGTTTCCGATTGCCGACCCTGTGGTTCTACGGGTGACAAAACTATTGAAATGGCCCTTTATTTTGGTGTAGGTCTTCTGACTGGTACTTTGAGCGATCATTTGACCAACGCCCGTAATCTGCTACAAAATACTTTGGACGAAAAATCGGCCATGGAAGCCAAACTGCTTCGGGCAACCAGGATGGCCGCTGTAGGTCGCCTATCCGCTGGATTGGCTCACGAAATCCGGAACCCTCTGGCCAGTATTCAGGGTTCAGCTGAAGTTCTGGCCGACGACTTCGACTCCAATCATCCCAAAGGCCGTATGATGGGCATCTTGCAGGATGAGGCCAAACGGCTGAATTCTGTCCTGACCCGTTTTCTGGAATTTGCCCGCACCGAGCCAGGGGATCTGGCTCCTTTTGACTTAAAAAAGGAGGTGGAAGCGGTAATTGAAATGATTAAGCATCATCCTGATTTTCCTTCGGTTCAGTGTTCTCTGGAAACAGAGGGGAATAATTTTTCCGCCGTGGGAAACCCGGAGCAGATTCGCCAGGTGTTGTTAAATTTGGGACTAAATGGTGCCTCGGCTGCCATGCCTGAAGGACAGGTTGTCTTCCAGTTAAATCGATCTGCCCAACGCATCGTTTGTCGGGTCACCGACACAGGTTCAGGCTTTTCCGATGAAGCTTGTGAGCAATTTGGAACCCCATTTTTCAGTACCAAAGATCAGGGCACGGGATTGGGCCTTGCCACGAGTTTAAAAATTGTTCAGGACCAGGGTGGGTCCTTGGAGCCTGGGCCGGCCAATTCAGGATTTGGTTTAGTAATCTTGGATTTACCTGCTGAAAATCTCTGATTTTGGTTTTATTATTTCTTCTAAATGTTGGTGTATGCACTGTTGAAAAAAATCGTTGCCCCCGCAACCATTATTTCTGCCCGAATCGATCGTTTCGACCATAAAATATTGTTGCGGGGGCAACGTTCTCAGAAAAACACACAACAGCATCAATTATAGCTGCCAACCCACTGCAACCAGCCAGCCAGCCTTCATTCATACTTCTTCCGCCGTTGGCTCTTTAATTCAGAGCGTTGCTTCTTATCTTCCATCCGTTTGCGCCGGGAAGCCCGGGTCGGTTTCGTTTTCCTCCGGGGCTTGGGTGGAACCATGGCCTCACGAACCACAGCAGCCAACCTCTGGTTCACTTCCGCTTTATTCCTGTGCTGACTTCGGTGAAGGTCCGAGGCCAGAAGCAGATCTCCATCATCGGTGAGACGACTGGCCAGAACCCGTAAAAGCAATTCCTTCTGTGAGTCGTTTAACACAGATGAAAAAGGAATATTCCAACGCACCTGAATGCGCGAGTCGGTTTTGTTGGCGTGTTGCCCGCCGGGGCCTGAAGACCGACTGGCGGTATGCTCCAATTCAGCAGCCGGAATAGTCAGTCGGTTGTTGACTAGAATATCGTCGGACATAATATCTCCTGGGAAGCCAATTCAATAATACCGCTTTATACTAACAGAATTCCCAGCCCGAACCAACCCACCGTGAAAGGTACTTGAATGATCATCCGTAAACTCGATGACGTGAAAAAAACGAAAATGGAAATGGAAGGCGCCAAAGATGTGGCCAGGCAACTGGTTTTTGGAAGTGCCGACGGAGTGCCTAACTTCAGCATCCGTGTTTTCACCCTGGAAGTTGGTGGCTATTCACCCCACCACACCCACGAAGTGGAACACTTAAATTACATTTTGTCCGGCCAGGGAGCCCTTTTGGATTCCGAAGGAAACGCGAATTCGTTAAACCCGGGAGAATTTGCTTTTGTAGCTCCGGGCGATGTTCATCAGTTCCGCAACACATCTGAAACAGAACCTTTTGTATTTATTTGTGCGGTGCCGAAGGCTTACGAATAACCTCCGGCACCGATGAAAATCAAATCCAGCCAAAGATCCTATTCCACAGGAACGGCATCCTCGGCTCCAATGGCATCTTCCTGCCCCATCACATAATGCAGGAACCACTGAAGCTCCCGGGTCTGATAATCAATCATGTGACTGGGTTTGTTAATCCCATGACCTTCGCCAGGATATAGAACCAGGCGGCTGGGCGTTCCATTCAGCTGTAAATAACTGAACATTTCAATGGACTGACGGGGATCTACCGGATGGTCTTCAGTACCATGCATAATTAAAGTGGGCGTTACAATTTTGTTGGCCCGTGATGCGGGACTGTGCTCCCACATCAGCTGCAGGTCGCCATCCCAGGGCTGATCATAACTGTCGATAAAAAGCTGCGGGTTATTCTGACCCATGGCCGACACATAATTCCAAATACCGGCAATGGAAACTGCAGCTTTGAAACGATCGGTGCGACTGACCACTACGTTGGTCATCAGACCGCCATAGCTGTAGCCGGTGAAGCCCAAACGGTCCGCATCAATAACGCCACGGTCTGCAAGATCATCGATGGCGGCCATGATGTCTTTAAAATCATTAGTACCGAAGTTGCGGTGAACTCCCCGCAGGAATTCCTCTCCATAAGCCGTCCCACCGCGAGGGTTAACAATGAGCACAGCAAAACCCTTTTGAGCCAAAACCTGCCACGGATAACGTGTGGTCCAGGCATTGCCATATCGATAAAAAGGTCCGCCGTGCATTTCAATAATGGCAGGCAGTTTTTCATCCATTCCCGCTCCCGGTGGCAGGAACAGGAAACCTTCCACAAACCCATTTTCAAAACCAGGCAAACGTACCAGCTGAGGCGCGGGCAGATTGTAATTTTCAACCGAATCATTCACCGAAGCCAGAGCCTTCATTTTTTTGCCGGGGCGACCGACAAACAAAGTTCCGGGTTTGTCCAGGCTAGATTCAATGTAAGCCAGAGTGCCAGCGGACAGGCTCATGCCACCCATATTCCCCTGCAGGTCTGTCAGTTGTTCCAGCTTGCTCTTCCGGGTATCCACTTTGTACAAATCAAGACTGGCACCATCGGCTGCACGTAAATACACGTGACGGCTGTTTTTATCCCAAACCGGAGCAGCGCCAGGAGTGCTGCCGGACCCACCAAGAGTGAGTTGAGTTTCCCCCGTAGTTATGGTGGTTTCGCCACTGGCCAAATCACGCACCGCTACATCTTTTAGGTTCAGATAAGCCCGGTAATCAGAACTGCGGTCAGTGTAAAAAGCGAGTTTTTTGCCATCAGGACTGAAGGCAGCCATGGAGGCATGACGCTTCTGGTCGGAAATGATTTCCAGATCACCACTGGCCACATCAACCAAAGCCACCCGGTGATCTTCGTCCACCAAACCGGTGAAGCGAGGGTTTAAGGTCAGGGCTAAAGTTTTCCCATCGGGAGACCAGGCCACATGCAGAGGATTTTGAGGATTGAAGGTCAGTTGACGAGCTTCCTCTTCCGTGCAGGGACCGTTTTCGCCAACAGCAACAATCCACAGTTGCTGATAATCCTGTGGTTGCTCCAGACGGTCAAACACTGTCCAGTCCTGGCGGTCATCTGATACCTCAAAGATGTCTGCATCTAAGGGATTAGCTTCTTCGGCGGCTTCATCAGCCTCTTCATCAGCCATTTCATCAGCAGCTTCTTCAGGAGTTGAATCAGAGTCTTCTTCTTCCGGATCAGCCGGGTCTGCAAAAACAGCCAGGTATTGACCATCCGGGGACCACCAGTAAGCACCCACGCCGCCTTCAATGTCAGTCACCGGGCGAGGTTCTGAACCATCCAGTGGGTTGATCCAAACCTGAGCGGCCTCTTCATGGGCGCGAATGAAACTCAGGGCCCCGTCGGGTCGCCAGGCCAGAGCACCGGCAGCGCCATCAATATAGGTAAGCTGACGGGCTTTCCCGGAATCAACATCTCCCAGCCACAAGCGGGTAATGCGTTTGTCATCTTCCAGACTGCGGCGGCTGTGCAGCCAGGCCACCTGCTGGCCATCGGGGGAAACCACCGGAGACATCATGATGGGGATTTCCAGGAAGCGGGCCAGATTAAATTCCAGAGAGTTGTCCTGGTCAGAAGATGCGGAATCAGCCAGAGCAGAAGAAAACAACAGACTCAGCGTCAGAAAAGCTACGAGCCAGGCCTGTTTGATTTGGGTTTGATTGCGGTCAGCGTTCATGAGAGCCTCCGGTTGGGTCTATTGAATCGGAATCGAGCCTTTAAAATAGTAGATTGCACTGAAAAAATCACTCTTGGCGACCTAAAAACCTGCGAGAATTCAAAACAGCGGGAACCGCTCCAACCAAAAACAAAACAACAACCACCATGGAAACCGGTGGAATATCCAAAGCAATGGAGGCCAGAAAGCCCACAACGGTACCAGCCAAAGCCACTAAGGAAACACCAGTGAGGAATGAATTCAAACCACGGACCTGGCCTTCCACCATCAGGGCCGGCACAGCCAACAAACCCAGGGTAAGCAGCGGACCAACCCATATGACCCCCGCGGCAATTATTAGCGCACCTGCCACACGAAACCCGAGCAAGGCCCGGCGTCCCCGACTTCCGTAACGTACCAAAAGGCCTTCTTCATCCAGCGCCAGGGCAAACAAAATTCCCCGGAAGCGGAAAGCCAATATCATGGCCAAAAAAGTGAGCCCCACAAACCCCAACAACTCAGGCACACTCATGGCCAGCACTTCACCCCGAAGCATGTCATGAACGTGAGCTTCCACCCGGGGACTGACCGCCCCCATTAACAAGGTCACCGCTTCACTGGCACAGAAGACTCCGGCCAATAACATAGCCCGGCGCCTGCCCGATGTTCCTTGCGCCCCACGACCAGGCAAAAACAAACTCACCAAAAGAATAGCCGACACTGCGGCAATATAGAGTATCCATGACGAGTCAGGATCAACACCCAAACTCACGGCAAAAACGATGGCTGCCGCCCCGACAGGCGGCAGCGCCAAGCCCAAAAGAATCTCATCGCGCAGGGCCAGAAAAGCTCCCAAAGGCGCAGCCGTAACGGAATAAATAGCCGCCCCAACAAAAGGAATCCAACTGAATTGAAGGACCATCAGAAAATCAGACATTTGCCAATTCCTTCCGGCAGGATTCCACTTTAATAACTCTGGTTGGTTTCAACCATTGACTTACGTGCGAGGTGATAACCATACCCAATCCATCCTGACGCAAATTTTCGAGAAGCACGCCAATTTGACCGGCCGTTTCCGAATCAACATTGACTGTGGGTTCATCAAGAATCAACAGTTGTGGATCTCCCACCAACGCCCGCGCCACAAGCACTCGCTGCCTTTGGCCCCCGCTCAAACTCCCATACAGAATCTGTCCCTTGTTTTCGATACCCACTTGGGCAAGAGCTTTCCTGGCTCTGGTTTCTCCTCCACCCCAATCCATGGGTTGCCCGGTCCGTACTATGTCCAACGCTGTGGCCGGCACCGATTGATCGATCACCGACTCCTGAGGCACATAAGCAACCGATGCCCGATCCATAAGCCAAATCACCTTCCCCGTCCGCTTTTGGGTCAGGCCCAAAAGCCCTCGCAAAATGGTGGTTTTTCCCGACCCGTTGTCCCCGGTAAGCAGAACGACTTCCTTTTCCGCCACTTCAAAACCAACCGGACCTGCCGGAGTGAACCAACCATCTCTGCGCCGGTATCCCCATTGGCCCTTTTCAACCGTCAACAACAAACTGTGGTTACTCATTTGAGATCCATCCCTTCGAGTAATTGCTGCAAATTATATTGTTGAAGCTGCCCCCAGGTACCGGCTTCTGAAACGGCACCTGCCATATTGCCAATCTGGACGGCGGAAATCCCTATCCGGTCGGCAAATTTTTCGGGTAATTTTGATGGTTGCGCCTGATTGTAAATAACGAGCTGAACCTTTTGTTTTTGGGCTGTTTTTGACAATTGGGCCAAATGACGAGCCGTGGGTTCAATGCCTGGCTTCGGCTCCAAAGTTCCCACAACGTCCATCCCGTAAAATGTGGCCAGGTAAGAAATATCAGCATGGTAACTGATCACTTTTATTCCAGCCAGTGCGGCTCCTTTGTCTTTCAACACAGCGACCAACGAATCCAGCTCACCAGAATATTCAGTCAAATTTGCATCGTATTCAGAGGATCCTTCAGGGTCGAACTCCATCAGGGCGTAGGCAATGTTCTCAGCCATAAAACGCCCATTTTGCGGGCCTATATTTATGTGCGGATTTCCTTCGGCATGCTGTTCTCCTTCAGACCGGCTAATCACTTCAGGAATATCCAGCAACTGAACACCTTCGTGCACCTCGATCCAGCCTTCACGGTATTCCATAATGCGATTGTTGCGAGCCTCCGCAGCCAGAGCAGGCAACCAGGAATGCTCTGCGTCCAGCCCCAGAGAAATCAGCAAATCTGCTTTGTGAAGTTTTGGAATGAAGCTGGGCCGGGCAGGAACTCCGTGCAAATCTTCGCGACCACTGGCCAGGACCGTCAGCTTAATTCGGTCGCCGCCAATTCTTTTGGCCATATCTCCTAGGTCGGGAATGGAAGCCACAACGTTCACTTCGGCAAAACAAATCCCGCACCACAAAACCAGTGCTGAAGTTAGTATTACTTTCATGGTATTCATCGCTGCCCCCCATGAGTGTGATAGCCAATGACGCCATCAAATTGAATGATGATTTGGTTTACGTCTTCAGGAAAACCCGCCTGATCGTCGTGCACATATTCCAGGCGGATTTTCTGGTAATGGCTGACATTCCAGGTCAGAAAACTCCCCATGCGAGTGCGCTGTTCTGAATTATGGACCTCACCGAATTTTTCGTAATAAACACCAAAATCCCAGCGGCGATTCATACGGTACCGTGCCCAGGTGAACGCCCCCGAATCCATTAGAGTTCGCTTGACCCAATAATCGTCATCAAGAATTTCATCCTGTTGTCGGTTGTGTACAAACTCCACACCAAAATCGAGGCCCCGATACAGGTTTTGTTCCACTGGGTTCCAAAACACCGCCAAATCAATTCCGGTTGTGGTCTTACTGTAAGTTGTATCATCATAACGCTGACTTTGACGATAAGCATCCTGATAGATGATGCTCGCTCCAACATCGGCACTCCAGTTCAAGCCGAATTCCAATGATGTTTGCAGGCGACTCAGCCAAGCCAGTTCAGCCAGGCCTTTGTTCGCTCCGGCCGAGACCGGCGAATCTGGATCATCGAGCTGAGAGTAATAATAATCTTCAGCAGCGGGATTATCCGGGCAGTGCAAATCATCTCCGTGAAAGTGGCATCCCGGTGGTGGGTTGTCCGGACCAAAGGCGGCCAGACTGCTGGCCGGGTCAGTATCATGACTGTGACCTTCAAATCCATTAAAAACCCCAAAATGTCCTTCAAGGTAATGGTCCGTTGGAGCCAACCAACTTAACTCCAGGCCTGTGGGCAGCAAATGTCCGCCAAAATACTCATTCAATATCCTCGGTTCGCTGGCAAAAGGCATGCTGTGACTGTGGAATTGACTCCAGCGGCCAAAACTGGCCAGGAATTGTCCAGCCCTGGCTTTAAAACTAAACGGAAGGGAATGAACTGTTGCGAACAACTCGTGCACTTCGGCACCTTCGCTGGAAAAAGCGGCATTAAAATCGATGCGGGCATAAGGATCCAAATCCGCGCCGATGCTCATCTCTGCTGTAGATATATTGAAACCGCGGGTCTTCCAGATTTGGTTTCCGTCAGAATTTTTTTCCGCATTATGCATGTCGAATTTTAAGTCATAAACAAAGCCGATGTCAGGATTTTGCCAGGCCCCTAAACCGCCACCTGCCTGAGCCAATACAACGCTGGAATGAACTATGAAAACTAACATGAGTAATGATTTTATTATTCGCATGATGCCTCCGGATATTCGGAAAGAATGCTTACTGAAGGATCAAGGCTGGTAACAAAAATCCAATCTGAATGGGCATTGACTTCAAAGCCCGTATCTTCATGCCAACTTTCTTCTTCAAAATGCCAAAAGTGAATATCCCCATTGTCTTTGTCCATCAACCACAGAAACGAACCATCTTCTGACAAAGCTGCAGCCAGGTCGGCTTTTTCTACGGTTAAAGTAGTCACCTCACCTGAATCCAACTCCACCACATAGGCCCTTTGGGCGAACAAATCGGTAAACACGGCTCGGCTGCCATCGCCACTAAGGCACAAATTGCCACCGGCACGATTCCAGGCCAACTGAGCTCCTGGCAATTCCAGGACTTGCCAGGATCGCTCGTCCATACTCAACAACCAGATTTCAGAGGCATTTCCTTCTTCCAGTTTAACAGGAGCCAAGGCCATTTGTTGGCCAGATCCATGGAAAAGGAAATTTACCCGACCCGAAGACGGATAAGCCAGATGCGTGAGAATATCCTGTCCTGCAAAATCCACCACCGAGACCCCATTTAAACAGGGTATAAATGCCTGCTCATTCTGCTCGTAATAAGCCTCACCATGCGCGAGGGTATCAATGCTGACCGTTGCTTCAATTTCTCCCGATTGGATATTAATAAAGCGAGCCCACTTTTCATTCATGTGGGTGGCCAGAATAAGGTTGTTTGCCAGGAGGGAACCGGAGTGAGGAGACCCGTGCCCCACAGTCACCGGTTCAAGGCTTTCCACGTCCACAAGAGTAAAATCCTCATCGGAATCGTTAGCCCAGCTGACAGTCTGCCCAGCCGGATCTTTAGTCAGGTGAGCATTTCCCTGCCCGGTAATAACGGTCCCCAAACTGACGGGAATTTCCATGTGAGCATGATCGCCATGAGTTTCAAAGCCAGCGGAAAATGCATATCCCTGACCGTTCGACCCCATCCAGACCGAGGGATTCTCAGCTGGCCCAGCCAATATTTCATGCATGGTGCCATGAGGTTGAGCGTAAAAAGTGGCATACAAACAACCCGTGCTTCCATGATAAACACGCAAACTATCCTGATGAGCATCAAATGCCCATAGCCAGGAATTCGTTTCCTCCGATGAATTTGTATCCGCTGGACCAAGTATCTGGTCATCCTCTGCCCCGCAAGAAGCCAGTAGCAAGCCTACACCCACAACAAAAAGTACTATTGCTAAATATTTCCAGGAAATCATTCTTTCCTCCTGTGTTGGTTAATCGGAACCACAACCGAGTCAATCCCGGTTATTTGCTTTTTAGTAAAAAAGTTCGATTAGTGAACAGGAGGAGCGCGGGAAGATTGGCTGTTCCAGAAAGTTTGACTTAGATGAATAAAAAAAGGAGGAAAGACTTTTTCCCAGAAAAGAAAGACCTGGGGAACAAAAATTAAACCTACCAGAACTATAAAAATACTCGTGGCAGCCAGGCACCAGAAGCAATCTCCTTTTGTTCCCCCTGAAAAATGATCATGACCGTGATGATGATAGGCAACCCCAACAACAAGCACCAGCAAACTGATAACCAGCAGAAAGGGAATTACGATTTCTATCAATCGTCTCATTAAAATCCTTCGTGTCTGAAACTCCAATGCTACTCAATATGATGGCATTTTTAGAAGTGTCAAATCCCTGCTTTGCGCGTAACCCTTCCCCATGTAAAAATAATCCATGGTTTTTGCGTAATATCCCTTCCTCAAACAGTATAATTATTTGAATTTTCCTTAGTTTTGCAGTATAATACTAAGACAAATCTGCAATTTCGCTGAATGGTACTTCATTTATTCAGCAAATGTCTCTGAAGTGTATTAATTGTATCGTCCACTGCCATCCCAAACACCACCGAGGTGCCCGAATGAACAAGGTTGTCGCCCATTTTTTAGCACTAATTGTCCCTTTGGTAGCCATTTTGGCTCCAGCTCAGGCCGATGTGCTTCTATCCGAACTTTGCGACCCCCGCTACAACTACCAGAACGACCGTTTCATCGAGATTTACAACTCGGGCACTGAAGCGGTTACCCTAACTGGGTGGCAGGTCATCGCCGTTGGAAACAGCAGTGACATTTTCACCTGGTCTCTGTCCGGACAAATTGAACCCGGTGAAGCCCTGGTTTGCGGCGATGCCACCACAACGGCCACTTTCCCGGTGGACTTCCCCCAGGAAGCTTGGTCGGACAATAACGGAACCTGGAATGGAAAAGTCGGCGATGGTGCAAAATTGCGCAATAGCGGTGGATCCATCATTGATTATGCCGTTGTTCCCGGCACCACCTTTGAAAACCAGGCTATCGAACGCAACGAAGGCGTAGACACTCCAAGCCCCAGCTGGAACGGTGCTGAATGGACCGCCTCCTCAATAAACAATGCAGACGATGCCACTCCAGGCGAACACCACGCACCACCACCACCGGTCGGTCCCACCATTCAAAGTGTGGCCATTGACCCGGATAGCCCCCAGGTAGGCGAAGATGTTGACGCCAGTGCCGTTGTGCTTGGCAATGGATCCACCGTCTCTTCCGTGGAATTGCAATGGGGCCTGACATCAGGCAACCTGACCAACATCATCAGCATGCCACTTTATTCCGGCAACTATTACACTTCGGAATCTCCCATTCCAACCCAAGCTTCCGGCGATGTGGTTTATTACCGCGTAGCAGCCACCAATGAGGAAGACGTCACTTCCCACTCAGCTGAATACAACTTTGAATTGCCTTGGTCCGTTACCGTTGCCGGCATTCAAGGAGCTGGAACCATTTCCCCTCATGTGGGCCACAACGTCACCACCGATGGCATTGTCACGGCTGACTACGGCAGCACCTGGGTTATTCAGGATGGCACAGGCGCCCGCAGTGGCTTGTGGATTCAAGGTGGCACCGCTCCCGCCCTCGGCTCAAGTGTCACTGTCATGGGTCAGATTCAGGAACTGAACAACAATACCACCATGACCAGCGCCACCGTTATTACCAGCAGTGCCGGCAGCATGCCAGCAGCGGCCAACATTGGCACCAACGATGCCGGCGATGAAGATTACGAAGGTGTTCTTATTCAGGTAGTCGAAGCCGAATGCACCATCGATGATGCTATTAATCAGCAATGGTACATCAATACCAGCGGCAACTCCCTGCGGGTAGACAACACTGGTTATACATACTCACCAAGCGTGGGTTCGGTATACACCGTGACCGGTCCTGTTAGCGACAATTCTGACTTTGAAGGCATTGTCCCGCGCGACGCCAGCGATATTATTTTTGTCGCCGACCCGGAAGCACCTTCAATCATCAACATCAATGCACCAGGCCCCAACACGGTAATGATTACCTTCTCCGAAACCGTTGAAGAAACCAGCGCCGAGACCACCGCCAACTACATTGTCTCCGGCAGTTCGGTACAAGGTGCCCAGCGTATTGCCAATCACGTGGTTGAACTTACTGTCAGCAACCTGTCATCCGGCAGCCACAACCTGACTGTCCATGGCGTAACCGACCTTCAGGGCAACGCCATGAACAACGTGGTTGGTTCGTTCACTTTCTACGGCGGTAACATTCCCGACGGCTACTACGACAGTGCCATCGGTCTGGATGGCGAAGAACTGCGTCTGGCCCTGCACAACATCATTGATGGCCACAACGCCCAAAGCTATTCCGGACTGTGGACCGCCTTCTATACAACCGATGCCCGCCCCGACGGCACCGTCTGGGATATGTATTCCGACGTACCCGGCGGCATCCCCCCTTATGTTTACGAATTTGGTGTTGACCAGGGTGGCGGTGGAGCCACCGAAGGCACTGGCTACAACCGCGAACACAGCTGGCCCCAAAGCTGGTACGGCGGAGCTTCCCCCATGTACACCGATTTGTTCGTACTTTACCCCACCGATGTGCGCGTCAACGGCATGCGCAGCAACCACGCTTTTGGTGAAGTGGGAAGCGCCAGCTGGACTTCCTTGAACGGCAGCAAAGTCGGTTCCAACTCCTATCCCGGTTACAGTGGAACCGTGTTCGAGCCCATCGACGCTTACAAAGGTGATTTTGCCCGGGCGTATTTCTACATGACCGCCCGCTACTACACCGAAGACGGCAGTTGGGACAACAACAGCCCCATGGCCAACCGCAGTCAGCTACTTCCCTGGGCCGAAGCCATGCTTCTGGAATGGCACGAAAACGACCCCGTCAGCGTGAAGGAAACCGACCGTAACGATGCCGTTTACGACATTCAAAACAATCGTAACCCGTTCATTGACCGCCCCGATTTTGTTTACCGGGTCTTCACCCCCGAGTTGAGTGATACTCCAACCAACAACGTCGTTGCCACCATTCTGCTGCACCAGAATGCTCCCAACCCATTCAACCCATCAACAACCATCAGCTACGAGCTGAACGAAGATGGTCCCATGCGCCTCGAAATTTTCGACATGGCTGGCCGTTTGGTTCGTATTCTGGCTCAGGAAAATCAGGTTCAGGGACGCCATGAACTGAATTGGAACGGACGCAACCGTGAAGGCCGCGTGGCCGCCGCCGGTGTCTATTTCTACCGACTGAGCGCTGAAGGGCAGGACATGACCAAAAGGATGCTTCTGGTTAAATAATCAGCCAGCCTGTCAACTGAAACAAAAAAAGAGCTCCTTTGGAATTGATGTTTTCACCATTCCAAAGGAGCATTTTATTTTCTGCATCGCTCCCCGGGGAGCTAATTTATTGCTCGTCTGAGACCATATATTTTCGAACCCACTCTCTGGTCAGTTTCAAATAACCATCCGGCTCCATCGGCAAAAAGTCTTCGTACCCGTCCTTCACCACCGAAGGCTCAATCTGAGTCCCTTCATGCCATTCATTAAAAGACGTCAGACCAATGATTGAAGGATGAACCTTTAAAGCCTGTTCAAAAGAACGGTCATAATATTTCCCGGCTTCCCGACCCCGAATATTCCGGCCATTCCAGGGGCGAATTCTGGTATCGATATATCCTGGCCCAACACAGGGAATAAACAATTTGTCGTTTTCAGCGGCCCAACGATCCAGATAGGCCCAGTTTCCCCAGGTGGACCCAAAAGTAAAACCATCCACAGCAAAATAAGTGTAATAGCCATCAAAGCCGCTCTGAATAAAAAACTCTTCTTCATTCCTGGCTACCCAAAGCCCAATCATGACCGAGTCGTATTTTGTTCCTCGGATACTAGCTTCACCCGACCCCAATAATGTGTTCCATTCTTCGGCTTCTGTTAAATACGAGTCGTAGACATAAAACAAGGGTTTGCCATTCAGCCGATAAAAAGCTTCATGACTGCCATAGCTGTCGATGATGTATTGCATGGCTGTCCGACTGGTTTCAGCGTTCCGGCCGGGAAACGGTTCCAGATGGAAGTTAACTTTCAAACCATAGTTATTGGCCTGATCCAAAATCAAAGGCACCGCCTGGTCTTCAAATGAATCGGCGCCCCACCAGGAAACACAAACCGTGCCCACCCCCGCGTTGGCCAACTGCAGCATATGTTGCTCCACAACCTGCGGGTCATGGGAACTGTAACAGCCGGCTTCAGGGTAGTAATTAGCCCCAATATCATCTCCCCCGGGAAAAGTGTGTGGAACCTCAACATCACCCAAAACATCGTGCGACCAATGGAAATAGGAATCCCCAAAATCGGGATTGTCGTACCAGGGATAATAAAAAGCGTGTATGGAATTTGACGGTTGATGAATTTCAGCATTTGCGTGGATGCCGGCACTTGCAACCATGAACAAAAGACAAATCAAATATCTCATTTGCATTCCTCTGAAAAACAAAATGGCAAAAGAACCCATCCGACCCGATATTAGAACAAACTTGCAACAAAAAGAACCCCAAACAAAACTCAGGTTATCTTTTGAATTCAACAATGCCCTATTACGGCGAACTGATGGCCCTGACTGCCGCACTTATTTTTTCCTGGACCAGCATTTTCTTCACCACCGCCGGCCGCCGACTTAACGTGACCACGGTGAATCTTCTGCGCCTGCCTGGTGCCACCTTGTGCCTGGCCCTGACCCATTTCATCCTCAAAGGCCACATCTGGCCTCAGGGCATTTCCCTTTCCGATACGGCCTGGATTGGCCTGAGCGGCATCATCGGTCTGGCAATTGGCGATTCCGCTCTCTTCAAAGCTTTCACCACCGTGGGCCCCCGTCGCTCAATGACAATGATGGCCCTGGCGCCTGTCTTCACCGTCGTTCTGGCCTGGATCATGTTGGGTGAACGCCTGGGCCTGTGGGCCCTGCTGGGTATTGTTATCGTGATTTCGGGTGTCATTATTGCCACCATGGGTAAAGACGGTGGTACCGGCCAATTCAGTGGCCTGGATCCCAGGGTTTTGCGCACTGGTCTATTTCTGGCCATTGTCGCATCGGCTGGACAGGGTCTTGGCAGCGCTTTTGCCAAAATTGGAATGAACGGTGCCGCTGAAAAGACAACCCTGGACCCGCTGGGAACCACTCTCATTCGTCTGGCTTTTGCCACTATTGCTTTCTGGCTGGTTGTTGTACCACGGCAAAACTTCACCAGACTTCGCCAAACCCTGCAAGACCGCCGCGGAGTTCTGGCCCTGACCTTGGCCATTCTTTGGGGTCCCTTCATTTCCGTTTGGGTATCCGTGATAGCCATCAAAAACACTGAAGCGGGCATTGCTCAGGTTCTGCTTGGAACCGTTCCCATTTTTGTGGTTTTGCCGTCCTGGATAGTGTACAAAGACCGCCCCACGACCTTAAGCTTGGTCGGTATCGCAGTGGCCGTTGCTGGCGGAGCGTTGATTTTTCTGAGATAATTCTTTTCATTTATAGACGACTGAACCCCACAGATGTCGGATCGGACCAGCCTGCTCATCCCTTGATTTCACATCACTTCCAATTCCGGCACACGGTTTGCGACTGACAAGCATTAGCATTTGTGCATCCACGCCCAAACGGGGCGATCATCATAGTTTCGGGACCGGTTGAACCCAGACTGACCAAAGGGAGTCGATCATGGCTGGAGTAAAAAGTAACTCATTGAAAAATCACATGCTTGCCATCAAAAAAGATGAGCGCGTTTTCGAAAACTCTTTCCAGGCCATCAGCCGTATGATCCTGGATAGCGAAATCGAAAAAGTGGTCGTAAATGGCAAAACAACTTACGATTTCAAAATTTTCCGGCAGGGCGAGAAACACATTGTCGGCATGTATGACGAGATCAACAGCTTTGTCTCTTTTGTCAAGGACGCCGCAGAAGGTGGCAGTTCAAAGGAAATGGCCTATGTGCTGGTGGGTGAGCCGGGCAACGGTAAAACCTATTTTGTGGAATATGTCAGCCGCCTGTATCGGGAATTCCTGACCAGCAGTCGCAACCGCAAGCATACTTTTCGTTTCACCGGACTGGATAAAATTGGTTCATACGGCAAGATAACATCCATCGAAAGCCAGACTTACGAAGACCCCACGGTCCTGGCGATGAATCTTTTTGACGGTGAAAAAGAAAGCCGCGACCACTTCGAAAAGAAATATGACCTCAGCGACGACCAACTTCGCATGTGTTACCACAACTACCGTCCTTTGGGAGCTTGCACCAGCTACATCTGGAGTGACATTCGCAACCACTGCGACGGGAATCTGGCTGAAATGCTCAAGTTTGTGGAAGTGGTGCCCGTACCGCTGTCCGAAAGCCTCGGTACCGTTACTGGTAAATACCCGGCTCGCGACAAGATCACCAGCAGCGCCGTCGATCTTCTTGGCGAAGAATCCATCCAACGTTTGCTGCACATTACCGATACCAATAACCCGTACCGGTTCGATCTGCGTCGTGGAGCCCTGGCCCGGGTAGCCGGTGGTGGTATTCACTTCTCCGACGAAATGTTCAAAAACAAAAAAGATCTGGTACAGGTTTATCTGGGTGTTATTCAGAACCGTACCATTGAAATGGATGGTTTCAAATGGCCCATCGATACCATGATTATTGCCACCAGCAATAACAGCGAGTTCAACCGCTTCCTAGCTGAAAAGGAAGAGGCACCGATCATCGATCGTTGCCGCATCAGCTACATTTCGCATAATACTAACTACCTGCAACAGACCCAACTGACCGACTACGCCATTGGCAGTGGTACCAAAACCACCGTCACCCGCGAAATCATGCATCAGGATCCCAACCTCAATTACGCCGTCAGCACGGCGGTGGTAATGACCCGTCTGCCTCACAGCGAAAAGCTCACTCCCATTGAAACCATGAAACTGGCCGCCGGTGAAGTGGCTGGGGAGAAAAGCATCAAAGCTTTGGCCGAGGTCATCGACACCTTGAGTCAGGACACCGACATCACCAACCGTTTCGGTCAAAAAGGACTGGGCCAGCGCAACCTTGGTCGCGCCGTTCAGCTGCTGGGCGAAAGCAGCGAAACCAACGAAGGCTGCTGCATGTTTGCTTACGATGTGTTCGGCACGGTTGAACGCGTTATTCTCGATTACGTGACCGACAACAACGATCGCGCCAAATATCTGGAAGATCTAAAAACCTCCCGTGGTCTGTATCGCGAACGCATCATGACCGAAATGTTCAATGCCTATATGGATGAGCCACAGGCCATTCGCAAAGACGTGATGAACTACGTGAACATGATCATCGGTATTGATGCCGAGCACCTTGGTGCAGATAAAATGTGGAAATACAAAGATCCGCAGACCGGCGAACTGCGTGCCCTTAAAGTTGATGAGCGATTCATTAAGAGCATTGAAGAGCGTCTTCAGTTAAAAACTGACGAACAGCGAGAAACTTTCCGCACCACTATTCGGAAAATTTATGGTCAGAAAATTGGGACGGATCCCAACTATGATTTCATGGATAATCTGGAATTGGTGAAAGCTGTAACCGACGTTCGGTTGAAGAGCGATATTGCCGGGGCGGGCAGTCTTATTGGAGCCCTGGCGAATCGGACCAATGAGGAGAACCAGAAGCTTTATGATCGTATGATTGATACGATGTTGAATAAGCTGGGTTATTGTCGGACCTGTGCGCAGAAAACTATTGAATATTTCTGCACGCAGGAGGACGAAAACTAATCCCTGTTTTCAAAGGATGCATCCAGAAAAGGGTGCATCCTTTTTTTCTCCCTGCATTGGAATAACTCCAGGGATTTCCCTAAAACCAGGACCAAAAAAACAGGGCCACCCAAGCGACCCTGTTTCACACTTCAATCCTTCAACTACTGGCCCCAATTATCCCCAGTCAAAACAATGACATCTTCATCTGCTGATTCCAGTGAAATATTTGATGCAGGTGCAGGTGCGGACTCAGGCGCAGGCACAGGCGCAGGTGAAGGCTCTTTTTTGGCTACTGGAGCTGTTGCCGGCGCAGGCGAAGGCATCCTAACCGGGGACGGGGTTGCTGCCTTCGGTGCTGGCGAAGCAATTTTTCTGGTCGGAGCCTGATTTCCACCACCTTTTAGGGTAAAGACTCCCAGCATGCTTTCCATCTCACCAGCCTGGTTTGACAGTTGAACCGCAGAGGCGGCACTTTGTTCAGCTGTAGAGGTATTCTGCTGAGTTACGTTGTCGATCATGTCCAGCCCAGTAGTCACTTCAGAAATACCACGAGACTGATCCTGACTGGCATTATCAATTTCTGAGACCAGATTGGAAACTTTTGCAATGCTTTCCACAATTTCTTCCAGAGCCTGGCTGGTGGCAACTGCAATTTCCGATCCATTATCGGTCTTGGTTACAGAAACTTCAATCAGCCCGGCAGTTTCCCGGGCTGCTTTGGCACTACGCCCAGCCAGGTTTCGAACTTCTTCGGCCACGACAGCAAAACCTTTTCCGGCTTTACCTGCACGAGCAGCTTCAACCGCCGCATTCAGAGCCAAGAGGTTGGTCTGGAAAGCAATATCGTCAATTACTTTGATGATTTTGGAAATGCTCTCACTGGATTCGCTGATTTCTTTCATGGCTTCAACCATGTCAGCCATGCGTTGACTGCCATTTTCAGCACCGACAGCTGCTTCAGTTGTAAGCTTGTTCGCTTCACCTGCATTCCGGGCATTTGCTGAAACCTGACCTGACATTTCCTGCATGGATGCATTTATTTCTTCCACGGAAGCAGCACTGGTTGTGGCATTTTCAGACAGACGGGTGCTCGAAAGGCTTAGTTCCTGGGAGGCCTTTGCGATTTCCTTGCCCGCCACTTGCATTTGCCCAATGATGCGATTCATTGAAGCATTGGTTTTCGCCAGTGGTGTACTAATGAGACCAGTACTCTCGAAGGTATAATCACCCTCTGACAATTTGTCGAATGCCGTCAAAACATCTTGCTCCATCTCATCGGCAAACTGGTCCAGGGCATTACTAAGTTGCCCCATTTCATCAGTTCGTTGGCAATTCTGGCGATGTTCAAAATTCCCTGCTCGCAGGTTTTCCAGCATTTCCAGTGATCTACCCAATGGTTTGATTAGCAGAGCGTTAAGAAAGAACCAGAATGCCGTTCCCAAAACACCAAGCATAACCACCAGCGTAATGATCCCATTGCGCATGCTTCCAGTCGATTCAGCACTGGCTTCACCGGGGGAATAAAAGACGCCGAAAAGGACACCAAATAGAATGGTGGGGATCATGGCTCCACCGAGCATCAACTTAAATCGCAGGGACAGGTTATTCATTGGGATCTCCCTAAAAATAATAGTAATTTACTCTCAATCCATTGTTTCGACCTAATTGGGAAGAACTTAAATAATAAGAAAAAATTTTTAAAATCCAGATTCAGGCTTGTCATGTCTTAAAAGGGACAAAACCCCCTTGTTTAAATAATCGCCCAAGTCCAAGATCATTTCATTTTTTGGAAACCAAATGAGGAATATCATGAAAAACATTAAATTTGTTATCGCCTGCATCCTTGTCACTATGTTGGCTACAACCTCGTTGGCCGCCACCATTACTTCAACAGCGCAAGGTGGCCTATGGTCCAGCCCTGCCAGTTGGCTTGGTGGTGTGGTGCCTGACAATAATGATGATGTTGTTATTTCTGGACTTATTCAAATAGCCAACTACACGCATTGCCAGAACCTCAACATTGAAGCCGGGGGCACTCTAACAGGGGCCACCACTTTCAATTCCCGGGTTTTATATGCCAATGGCAATGTCCACAACGCCGGATCCATCCTCAACGGCCAATATTCCCTGACCTTAAATGTTAGTGGCAATTTGCACAATGAGGGTATTTGGAACATCTCTCTCACCAAAATTCAGGGTTTGGCGGACCGAACCATCAGCCAGACAGAAGGTGTCTGGTTCCAAACCGCTTTGATCATGGAAAGTGGCTATGACGGTCTGGTTCGGGTCATAACTCCTATTGTGCACAAGGGAGCGCTGGACATGACTGACGCTCTGATGATCCTTGAAGAAGACACCTCCCTTACCATTGACGGCGGCACTTTCGTCGGCAACATGCATGCAAATGGAAATGATCTCCATTTTCTCAATTTTGGCCGTATGCAGGACTGTGTCATTGATAACCCGGTTCTTACCGGCGATGCCAAGGCCGGCAATAATGTTGTTTTCACAAATCTTTTGACGGTCATGGACAGCCTGAAGAGCAGCTCCGGCGGTGGTGATGTCACCATCGAGGGTGATCTTCTCAACTATGGGTTGATCCGTCACAATGTTGGTAGCCTGGGCTTTCATGTTCACGGAGATATTGAAAACCACGGTAACATCGATGCCCCCATATTGGACCTGGTTGGTGTCAATGCAGAACACCGCTTGAGCATGAGTGAAGATGCCATAATTGAATCATTTGTATCGCTATCCTATTTGGATCCTGCCACCTTGATCATAGAGACCCCGATACACAATGGGTTTTCACTGCATCTGGGTGTGGGAGACCTTGTCCTGGAACCTGGTTGCTCTTCTAATTTTGTCAGCATAGGCGCCTTTGACGCTCAGATTTTCGCCAATGGCAATGAAATCACTCCCAGTGAACTTGGCGATGGTATTGGTAAAATCACAATCGACCAGGCCATCATTGCCGGTGAGGTTTTCCTTCAGGGAGAATGCCTTTTCACCGGAGGTCTGACCGTGGAAGCCGATGGAAGCATTGGAAGCTGGAGTTTTCCGCCACCAAACATAACTGTTGAGGGCCTTTTCCTGAATCGGGGATTGATCACCGATGGCCCTCAACCAGTTTTCATCACCGCACTCGGAGATATCCAAAACGATGGTTTTATGACCAATTCAGGTTTTGTCGTGGCCGGATCAGCCGACCAGAGTATCGGTACCGGTGATCACATCGATGCACAGGTTACCATTGAATCGAACCTTGAAGCAGATTCCTACCAATGGTTCCTAAATGGTTCGCCAATATTTGGAGAAAACAACTCCACCCTCGATTTTTCATCACTTGGGCCGGGAGACTTCGGTGTATACCACTGTGTTGGCAACGGCCTGACTTCCCGATCCATCACCATTGATGCATCTCTGGCAACATCCGGAATTCCCGACGCCAATGTTTTTGCCACCCTGGAGCAGAACCACCCCAATCCATTCAACCCAAGCACCGAAATCTCTTTCAGCCTTCTTCAAGCCTCAGAAGTTTCTTTGGTGGTTTATGATCTGGCTGGCCGTCAGGTTCAAAGTCTGGTTCAAGGTCCCCGGGCGGCAGGACGCCATGTGGTCTCATGGCAGCCCAAAGATATTGCCAGCGGTACCTACTTTTATAAACTGAAGACCGAAGGGAACGTTCAGATCAAAAAATGTCTCCTGGTTAAATAGGCATTTTAATGAATAGAATTGAATAAAAATAAAGCTCGCGTTTTCCGAGAGGGATGATCCCAAACCGGAAAACGCGAGCTATTTAATTAAACTCTGTATTTACACTTTTATCGTACCAGAGTCATGGAACGGGTTTCGTTCACATCTCCAGCCTGCATTCGGTAATAATAAGTTCCTGAAGGTACAGCCAGCCCCTGAGAGCTCAGACCATCCCAGTGGAATTCATGCTGCCCAATACCGTGCAAGCCGTTGGCCAGGTGTTTGACCAGACGACCATCAAGGCTGTAAATGGCAAGCCGAACCATTTGCGTCTCTTTCAAATCAAAGGCGATGGTGGTTCGGGGATTGAACGGGTTGGGGTAATTCTGGCGAAGTACGGCTGAAGCCACACTCTGGACCGGAGCAGCCGAAATATTGTCTTCACTCCAGGATTGGCTGATGGCATAAATGCGATCGCCGTTGGTGTTGAAGTTTCCGTTAGCTGCATTGCCTGCAATGTAGATGGTCGCATCACCGCTGCCGGTTTCAGGAGCATTCCAACGAAGGGGCCAGGTCACTCCGCCGGTGGTACCGTTTTGGGAACCCGCCGAAGTCTGCTTCAAATAATCACGAGTTGCCGTGGAAGAAATCTGGGTATGGCTGGAAACATCAGTCAGAGATCCGATGGCTTGACCATCTTCACCAATAATGGTCAACTCAAACCCCCACCGGCTGGCCGAAGGGTCATCCAGGCTGACAGTCAGATCATAGGTTTGTCCAGCTTCATAAGTACTTTCAATTCCAGATACAGCCAGGGTACCCAAACCGGAATTCAAAGGAAAGGACGAATGACAGGCGGTACAGGTGCTCTCGCCTGGGGCATTAGTCCTGCCATTGGGTGGGCCACCGGAATAGGCTATGGCCAGACCGACATTTAAGCTTAGAACCAGGGCCAGGCAGATAACCAGGACCCATGTTCTTTTCAAATTAATTTTGATCTTCGTATTCATGGTTTCTCTCCTTAGCGATAGGTTAAGAAATAGCTGAAAGCGCCCCCTGCCCCAGAATGGAGTATGTACCGTCAAAATACCACATTTCAGACTATTTTTGTATACTTTCTTAAAAACCAACAAAAATGACAGTAGCCTGCTTCATTCAAAATCATTGAGCCCTTCAGGCATAACCCTTGCGAATCTTTCTTCAGGGATATGCATCCGCACCAAAGGCCGTTCATCCCCAAAACCGGAAATCAGGGACAAATGGGGTCATCGCTTACCCATAACTCCAAAAGAGATGGACAGGATGACAAAAACGCCCTCAATCCGTATCAATATTATAGACAACCTTTTACCACAGGTTGGCAAGATAACGGTCAATGGATTCGGAACGATGGATACGGGAACCAATGGTTCCAGGGGTCCAAATAATAAACCACTGTCACAGATTGGCTGGGACGGTATAAACGGAAAACAGAGCCATGAATAACAAGCTCATAACTTTACTGGCTGAACTCAAGGCCGCCGGATTGTCTCCCGAAAGGGAGGCCCGGTTGCGCCGTGAGCTCGAAGGTGGTCTGGAACATCCGCCTATTCCCGGTGACATCGAACCTGTATTCACCGAAGGCGTAAATGTCATCCGCGAAGTCATCAACAATCCTTACAAATTTGCCGACCTCAGTTTTCTGCAGGACATGCCTTCACCCGTGGTCAGTATGGCCTCACAAATGGGCACTCTGGAAGACCTGATGGAACGGGATAACAAGCGCGAAGAAGATGGCTTCCCGCGCAAAATCCGTATCGGGAAATTGGCCAAGGCTACGCGCAAGGGTCAGAAAGTTATTGTCGTGCCCACTACGGTGGAAGAAAAGTTCATGCACGACCCCAATTTCAGTGAAGAGGAAGAAGGCGGCGGCGGTGCAGGCGGCTGTGGTGAAGGCGAAGAAGGCGAAGTAATTGGCGAGCAGCCCGTGCGACCTCAGGAAGGTGAAGGCGAAGGCACCGGACCTGGCGGTGGCGACGGTGAAAACCACGAGATGGAAAGCAATGCCTACGATCTGGGTAAAATTCTCACCGAACAATTCAGCCTGCCCAACCTTGAAAACAAAGGCAAGAAACGCAGCCTGACTCGATACACCTACGACATGACCGACCGAAACCGGGGTTTTGGCCAGCTTCTGGACAAGAAAGCCACCCTGCGGCAAATAGTGGAAACTAACATTGCCCTTGGCAGAGTCAAAGGCAACGAACCGGTCGATCCATCGGAATTCATGATCGCGCCTCGAGATAAAGTTTACCGCATTCTGTCCAAAGAAAAAGACTATGAATCTCAGGCCATGATTTTCTTCCTGCGCGATTATTCGGGCAGCATGAGTGGCAAACCCACCGAAGTGGTCGTCGCTCAGCATGTCATGATTTATTCCTGGATTTTGTATCAGTACGAAGGACAGGTGGAATCAAGATTCATCTTGCACGATACCGAGGCTAAGGAAGTAGAAGACTTCTACACTTACCACAACAGTCGTGTGGCTGGTGGAACTAAAGTTTCCAGTGCCTTTAAAATGGTCAATGAAATCGTGAAAAAGGAAAATCTGGCACAGGATTACAACATTTATGTTTTCCACGGTACCGACGGCGACGACTGGGATACCGAAGGCAAGGAGAGCCTGCCCGAAATCGAAAAAATGCTCGCTTATACCAACCGTTTGGGCGTGACCATTGCTGAAAACAGTTACGGATCAAGCGGCAATACGGAAGTGGAAAAGTACCTGAAAAAATCAGGTTTGCTGGAAAAAAAGAAAAACAAAATCCGCCTTGATGTGATGACGGAGAACGCTGAAGAGCCCCGAATCATTGAAGGCATCCGCAAATTGATGAGTGAATAGAGGCATCATGCAATTGGTCGACCAACATACCAAATCGATAATGGAAGGCTGCAAAGAGCGAGCTCGCGACGCCGGCCTCAGTTTTGACGATGAAAGCCTCGAATATATTGTCACCAACCGCGACATGATTGAGCTTTCTCCCAAAGTCATGATTCCCACAATGTATGACTTCTGGGTTCACGATGTTGATGTTCTCAAAGGCAAAGGCCAGTACGAACTGTACCCGGGCAATCCTTATGAAACAGTCATCAATACTCGCCCGGCCATCAGTTTTTACAATGATAACAACCCCGACTGGCTAAACGTGATGATTTTTTATCACGTAATTGGACACATCGACTTCTTCCAGAACAACCTGTATTTCAGACATACCTGGGACGACGACTTTGCCGGTCAAGCTCTGGCCGACAAACGAACCATCGCCACCTTGCGCAGTGAAAAAGGCCGCTGGTTGGACTATGTAATAGAATTCAGCCGAGGCGTTGACAATCTGGTCAACTATTACGGTTTGCTCAGTAAGCTGAATCGCAACGAAAACACGGAACAGACTTCGCGCTTGAACTACTACCTCGATGTTTTCCTTCAAGATGAAAAGAAGGTTCGCATAAATGAGTACGTAGGCGAAGTGGAACGTTATAACAAGTGCCTGAAAGAACACGGCGAAAACGGTGAAGAAGAGTATTTCAAAGCGGTGTATCAGCAGCACCCCGAATTTGCCGCCATGTTCGAGAAAAACGCCAGCAAAGAAATACCTCAGGGCGACGACGTGATGGACTTCCTTATGGACCACAGTGAATTCATCAACCGTGAAGAGAACCTGTGGATGAAAACCGTGATGCAGATTGTGCGCAATACTTCATTGTATTTCCAACCCCAGATTCGCACAAAAATCATGAATGAAGGCTGGGCCAGTTACTGGCATGAAACACTCTTCATGCGCGACGATAGAATTGCCGGTCACGAAGTGGATTTCGCCCGGGTCAACAGTGCGGTTACTGCCATGCCGAAAGTAGGCTTGAACCCCTACGCCCTGGGCATGCGCATGATGTATTACATCGAAGAGGCGGCCAACAAAGGCCGGTACAGTCGTGAGTTTTTGAACATCAACAATTCTGACAGCCGCAAAAATTTCGATAAAAATCTGGATATTGGAAAGGAAGCCATCTTCAAGGTGCGCGAAAATCTGAACGATTTTCTCTTTGTTAATCAGTTCATCGAACAGGATTTTCTGGACCATCACAACCTCTTTGTGGCGGACAAAGTCCTGGATGAACAACGAATGGTCTGGCGCTGGTACATCAAAAGCCGCAATGCCGAGGACTACAAAAACATGGTAAAAGATTCGCTCTACCATCCGCCTCACATAACGGTGGATCTGGACAAGACCGGTCAGGATGCCCTGTATCTGACTCATCATTTTGAAGGCAAGCCGCTACTGAAAGACTTTATCGGCAATACCATGATGGGAATAGAATATCTGTGGGGCGGCAAAACCATGCTCGAAACCACTGAAGTCAAATCAATCAAAAAGCCGGACCAGCAACCGACCCTGCCCGGCATGCCTCCACCAGCTGGTGAAATCGAGGCGGAACCGGAGATCGTATGGCAACGCGTGCGTCACACTATGAAAGATCGAAAACTGAGCAAGGGATTGATCTGAACATGGAACACATTAACAAGGCCATGGACAACCTGCGGGAAAACCAGCGCGGCAGCAATCACGCCCGCACCCTTACTTTTGAAGAATTTCTGGCCCAGTTGCGAGAGCACCCCGCACGTCACATACGTAATGTGCATCAGGTTTTTCACGATATGGTTCACAGTTATGTGGGTAGTGGAAACGACGAATATCCGGAAGATCCGGAATCGATCCACTTCATCAATTACAACTTTAAGCATTTGTTTGTGGACAATACCGACAATCCGTTTTTTGCCGACCGGATTTTTGCCAATCGTTTGATGAACATGATTGAAGGCTTTCGGGGCAGCGCCCAACAAAACAAAATTTTCATTTTCGACGGTCCTCCGGGCTGCGGAAAAAGCATTTTCCTGAACAACCTGTTGCAACGGTTTGAAGAATACGCCAACAGTGAAGAGGGCTGTCGTTACGAAACTGTTTGGCGCCTTGATCGCGATGTGCTCGGATACTTACCCGATGAACAAGCCTCACCTGTATTGGAAAAACTGGCAAAACTCATTGAATCCGGCGAAGGCGGCAAGGGTGCCGACCTGGCTCCTCAGCCACGCCTGCGTCAGGGATTTGTAGAAGTGCCCTGCCCCAGTCATGACAACCCATTGCTGATGATTCCCAAAGACCAACGTCCGGCTTTTCTGGACAATCTCTTTGAGAGTGATGAGTTCAAATGGAACCTCAGCTATGGCAAGGAATATGATTGGGTATTCAAGGATTCGTCCTGCACTATCTGCACTTCCCTGTATCAGGCACTGGTCAATAAGTTGGGCGACCCGGCAGACGTTTTTAAAATGATTCATGCCCGACCGTTCCAATTCAACCGACGCCTTGGCGAAGGCATCACCGTATTTAATCCTGGTGACCGTTCCAACCGTCAGTTGGTTCAGAGCAATCCGCAACTGCAGAAACGCATCAGCATGACTTTGCAGGACAGCAATCAGGTCCGGTATCTTTTCTCGCGTTTTGCCCGCACCAACAACGGCATTTACGCCCTGATGGATATCAAAGGTCACAATAAGGACCGGCTTATGGACCTGCACAACATCATTAGTGATGGTGTGCATAAGGTTGATGAAATTGAAGAGAATGTGAACTCCCTCTTCCTTGGGGTTATGAACCCGGAAGACAATAAAAACATTCGCGGTTTCCAATCTCTTACTGACCGCATTGAATTCATCAATATTGCTTACGTACTTGACTCGGCCACGGAAGTTGAAATTTATCGCAAGACTTATGGCCATCATATTGGCGAGAATTTCCTGCCACGGGTTTTGGAAAACTTTGCCCGGGTGATTATCAGTAGCCGTCTGCATGAAAACTCCAAAGCCATGGCCGACTGGATTGAAGATCCCGACAAGTACAAGCTTTATTGCGATGAGAATCTGCATCTGCTGAAAATGTCAATTTACACGGGCGTCATTCCCAAGTGGCTCGATGAAGAGGACCGCAAAGCCTTCACTGCCAAACGCCGTCGCAAAATTATTGCCGAAGCCGAAAACGAAGGTGATCAGGGTTTCAGCGGACGCGATGCCATCGATATTTTTGGAGATTTGCTTGGCAGTACCAAAGGTGATGGCGAACTGATCACCATGGACACTCTGTGTAACTTTTTCACAAAAAGCCGGCCCGAGCTGGCCAAAAAACTTCCCCAGGAATTTCTGCAGAGCCTGCGCCGCATGTATAATTATCAAATTCTTCAGGAAGTAAAAGAATCACTTTATTACTACAACGAAGAACAGATCAGCCGGGATATTAAGAACTATCTCTTTGCCCTTAACTACGACCAGGGATCATCAGCTGTCTCTACCTACACGGGTGACAAACTTGAAATTGGCGAGACTTTCTTTGCTGCTATTGAAGACCACCTGCTTGGCGCCGATGTGCGCGAAGGCCGTCGCCAGGAATTCCGCGAAGAAACCCAACGAGAATACACTTCACGCACTTTGACCCAGGAAATCATGGTCGAAGAAAAAGACATCATCGATACCGTATTGTTCAAATCTTTGCACGACCGCTATGTATTCAGCCTGAAGGAGAAAGTCTTGGAACCATTCCTGCAAAACAGTAATTTCCGTCGCGCCCTGAAAGACTTTGGTACCGACGAATTCAAAACCTACGACCAGAAAATACGGGAAGATGTATCGTATCTTATCGCCAATTTGTGCGACTCGTACGGGTACAACGAGCAAGGTGCACGTGAAGTCTGCATTTACGTTGTGGACAATAATCTGGCTGAGGAATTTGTGGAGTAGGTTTGAATTGGAGCTTGTTTGAAGTGGAGATGGCTCAGGAAATTTCCACTTCGTTCAAATACTGGCGCTTGTTTTTGGGCAGTTCCAAAATTTGAGCCAGCAATTTAAGGTTTTCTTAGGTTCGGTTTTTGATTTGTTTGCAAAGAGATTCAGGTATGGGGTGGCTGAAATTTCCAGCCGCGCAACTTTCGGCCCAATTCGCATAACAGATTCCGCATTGGCGCAACGCCCAACAAGTTTCGCATTTCTGATGAACGGTTTTAAAAAAATCTTCTTTCAGTTTTTGCCCGCTTTCCGCCTGCAACCCTAAATCAATGTTTCCCAGATTTAAATAATCTCCCGTGCTTTCGCACGGTTGAAAGCGGCCATCAGTTGTGACATGAAGTTTTCGACCTCCTGGTTCGCAGTTGCCACCAGGAGTATAGGTTTTTGCCAGAGGGGCGCGGGATCGGTGATGGAGGCGGAACAGGGCGGGTTCGATCAAGGATTTGGTTACGAGACCAAGTTGGTCGCCCTGTCCGTTGGCAATGGCGGCCAGATATTGTTCTTTAAAAGTTTTTAACTGGTTTCCCAAAACTTTTAATTCGTCTTCAGATGCGGGCCATTGTTGGCTTTGCAGGTTGGCAAAATTCACACTCAGATTGAGTGGGTCCGTAATGCCGTTTTCCTTGAAGGGTGGGAAATTTGAGAAAAATCATCCAGGTACTGGAGGTTTGCTGGAGGCGCTACGGTGCATATTTTGCTGAGACGATGGCAGGAAGATGGATCTTTTTTTAAGAGACTATTGATGGCCTTGACAATCGAATGATAACTGCCATTTCCTTTGGAGTCCAGACGCTGGCGATCGTGAATTTCTTCAGGTCCATCGAGGCTTATTTGCAGGTGCATTTTGTTATTTATGACTAATTCCATTACTTCGTTGGTCAGCAGGGTGGCGTTAGTATCGATAACCACGTGCGGTGGCTTTGAATTGTGGTGGTTGCGGTTATGATTTCGGACTTTTTCCATTACCTTTTTTATGATTTCAAATTGCAACAGGGCTTCGCCGCCTTAAAATGAATTGTCGGTGGCTCGTCGGTAATGAAGTGTTTGAGGAAATAGTTTGTTGCTTTCAGAGCTGTTTCGAGGGGCATGTCTTTATTTCTGTGAGAGCGCACCCTATCCAGGTTGGCGCCGTGCATGCAGTAGGTGCAGCGCAGGTTGCAGTTTTCGGTTTGGGTTAGGATCAGGTGTTGCAGGTTTTTGGGGGCCGGTTTGTTGGGCGATGTTTGTGCTTTTGCTGGAACCTGGTTTTTTGTGAGAGCTTGGTTTTTTGTGAGAGCTTGGTTTTTTGTTAGAACCTGGTTATGGACTGGCGCCCGGTCTTGAATGGGGACCAGTTGAGGACGTTGGGTTTGGAATATATTGTCGGTTTTTTGACCTTCCTGAATGCTAATTATGGCTTTGTTAATTTCTTCGGTTGTGAAATCAGCTGACAGAATTGAGGACGTATTTTTAGTTGTGATTTCATGATAAAGGGGAAGAACCGCAGCAAGAACTGGGTCGATGGCCAGGATTTCCCGAGTATTCAGGTCATAGAAATATTGGGTTTCATCGGATTTAAAAAGGTGACCTTGGATGGAAGCTTCTGAGGGTAGAATCTTCAATTTTTCACCTTCGGAGAATATTCAGGTTGTGTTTAAGCAAAAGCCGTTGATTTAATTATTAATATT
>JAAEOA010000437.1 GCA_024223715.1 bacterium
CGCCGTTGTCGGAACCTTGCTGGCCTATGTCATCATGCGAGGTAAATTCCGTGGCAAGCAAATCATGGAGATGATCGCTCTGTCAGGTTTCGCACTTCCTGGCACGGTTATTGGCGTGGGGTATATCATGGCTTTCAACCGTCCACCATTTCTGCTGACCGGAGGTATCTTAATTATTGTTTTAAACTGTGTGTTTCGATTCCTGGCAGTCGGTGTTGAAGCCGGTATCAGTAAGTTGCACCAGATCAGTATCGAAATTGAAGAGGCTTCTGCTGATCTGGGCGCGGATTTTCTAACGATATTCTTCAAGGTGGTTCTGCCGATCATGTTTTCGGCGTTTGTTGCAGGATTTATTTACACATTTATGACAACCATGATGTCATTGAGCTCAGTGATATTTCTGGTAACCCCGGGCTTTGATCTGGCATCTGTGTATATTTATTTGACGGCCCAGCTCGGAGAATTGGGTTTGGCTTCGGCCACAACAATGAAAGTGATTGTCATTGTTGCCATTTCACTGGGAATACTTCAAATCATTGCAAAAAAGACCGGACTCGATGTCAGCAAGAAGCAAGGAGCATAATTTAATGGATGCAACAACACCCATGTTGGAATTAAGGGATGTATATAAAAGCTTTGGAGATGTGGAAGTGCTTAAGGGGATCTCCGCCGAAATCGACAAAGGCGAATTGTTGACCTTTGTAGGGCCGAGCGGGTGTGGTAAAACTACCTTGCTGAGAATTGTGGGCGGTTTCACCACGGCTACCTCCGGGCAGGTGATTCTTGACGGCGAGGACATCGGGAAGTTACCGCCCAACATGCGCAACACCAAAATGGTCTTTCAAAGCTATGCTCTTTTCCCCCACATGAATGTAAGAAAGAATATCGGCTTTGGGCTGAAACTGAAAAAATGGCCCAAGGACAAGATTGATACACGTGTCGAAGAGCTTCTTGCCCTTGTTCACATGGAAGGTCTGGGGGATCGAACCATCGACCGCATCAGCGGCGGGCAGCAACAGCGCGTCGCTTTGGCCAGGGCACTGGCGCTGGAACCTAAGGTGCTGCTTTTAGACGAGCCGCTTTCCAACCTGGATGCCAACCTGCGGGTGGTTATGCGGGATGAGATCCGAAATATTCAGGAACGCATTGGGGTTACGACTATATTTGTCACTCACGACCAGTACGAGGCCATGAGTATTTCCGACCGGCTCCTGGTACTGAACGATGGTGTGATTCAGCAGATCGGCTCTC
>JAAEOA010000438.1 GCA_024223715.1 bacterium
AGGATTAGTTCATTTGAAATTTTGGCTCATTTTCTCAATTAAAATTACAACTTATTGAAGCTTAAATAAAAAATTTTGCTCTGATAATATGACTAAGTGGAACTTATGATGGTAGATAAAATAAATTCCTTAACCATCAGAACTCCGGAAGGGATTGAATTTTCCCTGATGCTGGCCGGACCGGTTACGCGGTTTTTGGCCTGGTCGGTGGACCTGTTGGTAATATTGGCAATCACCAAGCTGTTGAACGTTCTTCTGGGCGTTCTGGGAATCATCAGCCGAGATATTGCTATGGCAGCAAGTGTTCTGGGGTATTTTATCGTTTCCATCGGTTATGGAATCGTTACGGAATGGTATTGGCACGGGCAAACCCTGGGTAAACGGCTGCTGCGTCTAAGAGTCACGGATGTGCACGGGCTGCACTTGCAATTCAGTCAGATTGTGATTCGAAACCTGCTTCGATTTGTGGACAGTTTGCCGTTATTGTATCTGGTGGGCGGTCTGGCCTGCCTTATCAACCGGCATGCCCAGAGACTCGGTGATTTTGTCGCTAACACCATCGTGGTGTGGAGTCCCCGGGTTGATGAACCCGACCTGGATCAACTTCTTGAAGGCAAATACAATTCATTTCGCAAATACCCGCACCTGGAAGCACGTCTGCGCCAGCATGTTTCCCCGGTCGAAGCCCAGATCGCACTTCAGGCCCTGGTGCGGCGAGATGAGTTCGAACCCCGATCCCGGGTTCAGCTTTTCCAGAGCATCGTCACTTATTTTAAAACCATTGTCACCTTTCCCCAGGAAGCCACCGAAGGTATCTCGGATGAGCAGTACATCCGCAATTTGGTGGATGCGCTGTACCGTCCCAAAACTTCCAGGCCCATCACCTGACCACTTCTCGATGCTGCAGCCGGTGCGATTGAATC
>JAAEOA010000439.1 GCA_024223715.1 bacterium
GGCCGCCCTTTTAAATGTTAACTGGTTTTGTTTATTTCAACAAAACACACTTTTTGACCAAGGTGTGCCCGTCCACTTTCAATCCGTAAAAATAGGTCCCACTGGCCACATCCCGAGGCTGCCAGGTGATGGAGTGACGACCGGCATCCAAGGGACCATCAACCAACCGCTGAACTTCACGCCCAGCCAAATCGTAAACCACCAGAGAAACTTCATTGTCGTGCTTCAAACTGAAAGCAATTTCGGTGATGGGATTGAAGGGATTCGGATGGTTTTGTTCCAGCTCAACCAAGCCAGCCAAATCAGGAACTCCTGATGTTTCCATGGCTTCAGCAATGGTAATGAATCTTGAACTGACACCGTCTGCCATGCAGTGGTAAACACCAAACTGGTCTGGTCCGACAGATTCGAGGGTCAGGTTGACACCGTCTTCGCCAAAGATGGCCTCGCCGTCCTTAAACCATTGGTAACTGGCACCCTGTAATCCAGACTCCATTACAAACTGACCCATGGCCATGCCAGTGCCGGCTCCAAAAACCTGATCAGTCGCACCAGCGAGAGTTATGCTGTCATTGGTGAATGATCCCGAGTTTTGAACATCTCCGAGGATGGTTATTCGATGGGGTTGATTTCCATCGGCAATCAATCCCTGATTGACCAGAATGCCTTCCACCGACACGTCTGCTGAAGCCCACTGTGCGCCGGTGAGGGTGCCGTGAACGATCAATCCGTTGGTGAATTGAACTTCTCCACCCAGGGAAACCTGACCGTCGATCACGGCTTGGTCAACAATCAGCCCGGACAGTCCACCTGAGCCTTGACTGCTGATCGAGTTGCCGTTGGCCATCAATGTTCCAGACCCGAAGACACCGGATCCAATTCCACCAGAAGTGGAAAGATCCAAAGAGTTCCCGGGTTCCAGAATTAAGGTGCCAATGCCTAAATTTAATGTGCCGGCGATGCTTATGGGAGTTTCGGCAACCAAAGTAGAATTTTGGGATTCGGGCATGGAAATGGGTGAATCGAACACCCCGCCGGGACCCATTTTTAAATGATGCGTAACATCAACGCCCGATAACGAAAGGATGGGCAGGGAGATGGTTCCATAATTCTCAATGTCCCCGTAAACATTAAACCAGAAACTGTAATTGTCATTTCTGATCAAGCCGTAATTGATGAGATCACCTTCCACCACCATGCCTCCTCCGCCAGAGTTTCCTCCATTTTGCAGGCGGTCCATCACAGTGACTCTGGTGGTGGCGCGCACTTCAAATGAAGCTTCGGCTTCGCCCACCAAAACGACATCGTCAATGGAGCATTGGATCAGATAAGACCAGGAGACAAATCGCATTTCATTGCCGTTGCCCAGGAGATCTCCCCGGAAAGCGCCAGCCTCCAGTGTGAAGGGGCAATCAGGCAGCAGAACCAAACGGCCTCCGGTCATGGTGGCTGAACCGATGAGTTCGAGGGCAGTGATGGCGATCAGATCGCCGGAAGCGTCGGGGTCAAACTGCAGGTGAGTGGAAAAGCCAAATCCCGGGTCGTGACTGATCTGCCGGTCGCTGGCACCAATGATGGTGGTGTCGTGGTTCTCCCAAACACCGGAGTTGTGCAAGTTGCCGGCGACCTGGATTTCGAAAAAGTAAACACCGTCAGTGATGGTTCCGGCATTGTCCAGATCACCGTACACTACCAGCGTTCGGGTTTGGGTGATCCCGGCTTTTAACAATCCAGAAGGATTAATGGTGACGTTGTTGCAATAATTGGGGAGGCTGGAAATTGAAACAGGCCCGGCGATCACCACGTCGTCGTCAAAGGTTGGCACAACGTGGCCGACCCAGGTGGTGTTGTAATGCCAGGGCCCTCCTTCTGGTGTGGAGGTAATGGTTTCAGCAAAGGTCAGGGACGCAAGAATCAGAATGGTCAAACAAAAAAAGGCGATTCGCAGTGAGTTCATTATTATCCTCCCGAATTAAAACCTGGATGACATCAATAGTGTACTATAATTGTCGTGAATTGAAAAGGGGAGACTCCCTTAGAAGAATTTTAAGTGTTGTGAAAATTCCAGGTGACCACAAACCTCAGTCCCTGCCAAATATTCAATACAGAAGAAATTTTTAGTTCGGAACCAAGTTATTGCCAGTTACAAAGGCATTCAGTAGATGGGTTAGCATGATGGAGGGTGTCTTCAGAGCGGGCTAAGTCGTTAGAATTTTGTGGGGACGGAATAAATGATATAGATAAAACGCAAACGCATAGGAACCAGCCAGGGGTAAATGTCAGTTTCAGCATACTGAAAATTGTTCAGCGGGGCTGCTATCGCCAATTAAGTGGCCAACCTGCCCAATCATTCGGCTTCAGTTTCGGTCTCATCCTTGGTTTGGAATCAATAACGCCCGCCCAGCTCATTTCTGGACGGGCGCCTATTTTTCTATTGAATTTCAAAAGAATTCTGCATCACAATAATATCAATGCGCCTATTCTTCGCGCGCCCATCTTCAGTCTTATTCGAGGCCACGGGCTTGTCAGCGCCAAACCCAACAGCCCTGATCTTGTTTGCATTTATCATCATCGTTTCACGCAGGTATTGCATAATTGAATAAGCCCGTTTTTCCGAAAGCGTAACATTTGTCAGCGGGTCACCAGTTAAGTCAGTATGACCTTCAATAACCAAAGACGACGCGGGATACATTTCGATTATGTCCTGCACCTTGGCCAACAAGGTTACGTGTGAATCCTGAATTTCGCTGCGACCAACTTTAAACGACAGGCCATGCAAACGAAGTACGATGTCGTTGGAGGCATTGTACAGAACCTTGCCCTCGGACGGATTGAACAGCCGGCGAGCCGCTTTGAATTTGTCATCTTTTTCACGCCGAACACTCAATTCGTACTGGGCTTTTTGTTGCTGAAGTGAAACCTCGGCCAAACTTGCCTTACCTTCACTGATTTGGTCATTAAGGTCACGTTTCGAAGCAAGCATGGTCAGGATTTCCCTATCAACCAGATCGGCCAACTCTCGCGGATCAACGCTAGTACTGGGAGATTCAACTCGATTGAGGGATCCTCTGAGTGAAGCCGTAACTGATTTCAGTTGCAGGCGCAGATTTTCATTTTCCTGCTGCACAGCCAGGGCATTATCAACCAGGATAGTGGCCGCGGCTTCTGCACCACTATCGAAAGGAAGATATTCATTTCCGAAAGCTACACCAGCCCGGTTCATTTGAATTTCATAACCGAGCATCAGCTTTTCCCAGGCCTGATCGTTGCGATCGAGCGACCGGACGGATTTGGCAATATTAGAGGCGTGCAAGGCTTCGTATTCGGCAAGCTTGGCATCGGCCACCGACTCGGTTCGGTTGTAGCGATCCGCAGTTAAAACAGTATTCGCCCTGCTGCGTGCGCTGCGGGCTTTATCTAAAGTTGTGACGGCAAAATCATCAGCTTCGTCTGCCACCGCTTTGGCAATCAATAAATCTGCCTTGTGGAGAATCGAGAAGCGGATGGCTTCCATTTCAACCTTGTCAAACATTGGGCCGGCTTCAGCCGCTTCTTCCAGACCATCTTTTACATCACCGTCTTCAACGTCTTCTGTGGCCTTCATAAATTGTTTTTCAGCTTCCTGGTATAGAGCCGGTACCAGGCCTGGTCCCCCTGCGGCTTTAGCCCGCTCCCGAGGATCCAGATATTCCTGCAAAGATAATTTGCAAACTTCGGCAGCTTTTACCGCATTTGCCGTGTATTCGGCAGCTTCTGCCACATGCTCATCCAGTGTTTTTTGCTTTTTTTGCTTTTGGATGTCTTTTTGAGCCTTTTCGTAAGCATCCATGGCCTTCTCCCAGGTTTCCGGGGAGAAAATATTGGCCTCTGCCAAGCGAGCGGCATCCATGTCCGCTTCCAGTTTCCTGAAGGCGGTCTGATCCACAGCCAAAGCCTGACTGAACGTAACTGCGAGAATAAACAAACATAGACTAAATAATTTATGACGTGACATTGCAATCTCCTGGCAAGGTCGGGGAAAAAATCGGCAAAGTTTTTGTGCCGAGGACATGCCATCATTCGCAAAATCCATGCCGGGTTTGTTGACTAATAGGGTGGAGAATTTTAGTTTTTCTTCCTCCAAAATATGGTTCCAGGATGAACAAGATCAAATTAATGCCGGGCGAGCTCGGCAATATTCAGATCTCCGGCGACTATGCCTAAGCGGCGGATGGATCGGCTGGATTACAGATCCTCTTTGGTGAAATCGTTTCGTAAGCCAACGGGCCACCGGAAATGCTTCCATCCAGATCGCCCAAGGTGACCAGGGGATCATAAGAGAACAAAAACAAAAAACGCTGATCTGATGACCGGAAACTCTGTCCTAAATTAGTCGGATAAAAAAAAAGAATTGGTGTTTCACAGATCGCCAACCACAGACTGTCGTTAATTTGAAGAACGAACGATTTTTTTAAATGAATTGGCGTTTTTTCTACAATCCTTTGGGTTTACCGCAATAGTGATAGTCTTTAATAAAAACTGAATTTCTGAAATTCCAAAAAATGTGGTATACTAAAATAAATCATCGTTCCAGATTTTTATCTGGTTTTATTTTTTAATTGCCTGGCATTTCTTCGTTCCTTTTTCACACCAATTCCGCTGGAATTATTTACTGGCGGGATTTCATTCTGACCTGCGAAAGGACAAAATCATGACTAAAATCGCCCTCATCTTTTTGACAATGGTTACTCTTGTTTTGGTAATCTCGGCTTGCCAGGAAGAGGTTTCTCTGCCTGAGGCTCCAAATGAAATCGTGGATTCGCTTATTCCAGATAAAGCCCTTCCGGGATTTGGTTGCAATTTTGATCAACAACTAACTCAGGAGTATTTGGAAGCTCGTTGGTTGGAAGGGCAAGATCTCGACTGGCAAAATTTTGAGTCCATTACTTTCAACGTCGACCCGAATACTAATTTTGATCAATGTGCGGAATTGGGGTCTTACCCTATCGGCAGCTTGGTTCCCTACCAAATTTGCCTTTCAATTCCAGCGGGTTCGTTGCCTCCAATTGGTAGGGGGGGCCCTCCACAATATACCATTAAGGTTGTAGTTCCCCCCGGAGATTATGAGGGAGATGCTTCAGGTTTCAGAATCTTTGTGGAAAATTCAGCAGAAGATATTATTCTGACCGCACCTATTACTGTAACCATTCCTTATTTCCCTTGGTATGAGCCTGGCCAACTTCTTCACCAATACTATGTAGAAAAAATTGGTGAAGATCCTGACGATGAGTATATCTACAATTTTTTGGAGCATTATGAAATGCCTGTATCATCAGTAATAATGGATTTCCAAATTAATTTTCTTCCAGCCGATCCAGATTTGGCCGGCGGCGACGGTGGTTTCCCTACC